>JACRTZ010000087.1 GCA_014304965.1 Vulcanimicrobiota bacterium
ATCCTAGTGAGCGCAAACCTCGCAGACCCGAATGCGTGGGCCATCGTCGGGGCCGGTGGCGCGATCGGCAACGTCGTGGGAAAAGAGCTCGAGAAGCGCGGCATTCCTTTTCGCGCGATCGGCCGCCGCGCCGAAGTGCTGAGGCCCACATTCGACGGTATGGCGCAAGCGAAGGTCCTCTGCGCGGATGCCGGCGATCGGGACGCTCTGAGCGAGGCATTGAGCGGTACCGAAACGATGCTGTATGCGATCGGCGTTCCGTACAACAAGTTTCGGCTTCACCCGAAACTGATGCGTGTCGCAGTGGATGCCGCCGTCGCGGCAGGCGTTCGCAACCTCATCGTCCTCTCGACGGTGTACGTGTACGGCCGCCCGCAAACGCGGCCGGTGACGGAGATGCATCCGCTCGAGCCGCACACGTTCAAGGGCCGCCTGCGGCTCGAACAAGAGGAAATCGCGTTCGCCGCGCACCGCGAGGGGAAGCTGCGGACCATTGTTTTGCGGCCGGCGGATTTCTACGGCCCGCGGGCCGATCTGAGCTATGCGAAGTCGATCGTGGATGCCGCGCTCGCCGGAAAGCCGGCAAGCCTTCTTGTCCCGGCGGACGTGCCGCATCAATTCACCTACGTGCCCGACCTCGGGCCGATCATCGTAGATGTAGCGGGCGACGACCGGGCCTACGGCGAGGCCTACAACGTCGGCGGCGTGACGCCGACGGTCCGCAGTCTTGCGCGGGAGATCTACGAGCAGGCCGGCGCGCCGTTCAAAAGCCGCGACGTCAACACGGCGACGCTCCGGCTGCTCGGTATCGTGAATCCGCTCATGCGCGAACTCGTCGAGATGCAGTATCTCAACGAAAGGCCGGTCATCACGCGCGACGATAAGCTGCGCGCTCGCCTCGGAGACATCCGCTACACGGATGTCAAGTCGGGTATTGCGTCGATGCTGGCTGCCGCCCGCGCAGGCTCCGCTAATCCTTCGTGACTTCGTCCACCCAGCGACGATACTCGTCATTCGCGTTTGAGATGAACGTGACGACGATCTCGGGGACGGCGTATGGGTGGACCCGGCGAATCGCCTGCGAGACGTCGTTAAGGCGTTGGCTGCGCGTCTTGATCGTGCAGCGCCACTCCTGGGCCGTTTCGACCTTGCCGTCCCACCAGTAACGGCTCGTAATCGGCCCGTCGATCTGCACGCACGCCGCGAAGCGAGCATCCACCAGCGCCTCGGCGATCCTTGCGGCGTTCTCGGCGCTATCGGTCGTGGTCGTGACGGTCGCGTGATTTTGCGGCAGCATGGTGTGCCCGTTCGGCGCCGGGAGTATCGAACGCTCCGTCGTTGAAACGGACTCGTGATGGCCTGGCTGACCGCTACGTACGAAATTGCCTCCGAACCGGAACAGATTGAAGCGCGCGCTGCTGCGCTTGCGCTCGAACAGAGCGTTGAGTGCCCGCTTGAGGCGATCGGTGACCGGCGCGTGCTCGACGAGATCGTCGCCAAGGTGGATGCCATCCGCCCCTCGGGCGCCGGCCGCTATCAGGTGGATATCAAGATCGCGACCGAAACGACCGGCGGCGAACCTGCACAGCTGATGAACATGATCTTCGGGAACTGCTCGATTTGGGAAAACGTGCGTTTCCTCGACGTGGACTTGCCAGCGCCGTTGCTGTCGCGATTCCGGGGCCCCCGCCACGGGATTGCGGGCATCCGTACATTGCTGGATGCGCCCGAGCGTGCGATGACGTGCACCGCGCTCAAGCCTCAAGGCTTGCCGGTTGCGGATCTCGTGAAGATTTGCTCGACGTTCGCGCTCGGCGGCGTGGACGTCATCAAGGACGATCACGGTATCGCCGACCAAACGTATTCGCCCTTCGCCGAGCGCGTGCCGGCGTTACAGCACGCCGTCAGCGAAGCGTCGCAAAGGACGGAGCGCCCCGTCTTCTACGCGCCGACGCTGACCGGCACGCCGCGCGTGCTGCGCAAGCACGCGCAACTGGCGCGCGACGAAGGCGTGCGCTTCGTGCTCGTCGCGCCCATGATCGTCGGATTGCCGGCCTTCTTCGACTTGGTCGAGGAGTTCCCCGAGTTCGTCTACCTCGCGCATCCGTCGTTCAGCGGCATGCGGATAGATCCGCCGCTGCTGTTCGGCAAGTTGTTCCGGCTGTTTGGCGCGGACGCCACGATTTTCGTGAACTACGGCGGCCGCTTTGCCTATACGCCCGACACGAGCCGCGCGATCGCGACCGCCGCGCGCGAACCGTGGAGCGACCTTGCGCCTACCCTCCCGATTCCGGCGGGCGGCATGACTCTCGAACGCGTCGAGGAGATGATCGCGTTCTACGGGCCCGACGTGATGCTGTTGATCGGCGGCAACCTGCTGATCGCCCGCGAGCACCTCCTTGAACGAACGCGCGAGTTCGTATCGCGGGTCTACCTCTCAGCCCTGAGAGAGGCCACCCGCTAAGCGCCGCTCTGCCGCCGGGGCCGCATCTTCGGGGCACTAACGCAGAGGATGGAGCACGCACGTGCGCCGAGCGGCCGGCGCGTTTCCTGGAGTGTAGCGCGTAGCGCTACAGTATACATCTGACCTTCGCCGACCGAGGGACGGCCGATCTCTATTTCGAAGTGCATTCGCCGTCAGCACGTCGCAAGATCCCGTCGAGGCTCGTCAAGATCGCCCGAGTCAAACTCGACCGGCTTGCCCAGGCGGAGGAAATTGACGATTTGGCGATCGTGCCCGGTAACCGCCTCGAACGGCTCGTCGGCGCGAGGTGGGGTCATACAGCATGCGCATCAACGACCGCTACAGATTTGCTTTCGGTGGGAGAGCGGGGGCGCGATCGACGTAAAAATCGTCGATTATCACTGATTACTCTCGATTTGCGGAGGAAACTGACATGGGACATGGACTTACTGTCCCAAAATATCGACCGCCAAGTTCTCCCGGTGAGATGCTCAACAAGGAATTCATCAAGCCGCTCGGGATGACACAGCAGGCTTTTGCCGACGTGCTCGGCATAGATCGCCCGGCCCTCAATATGATCATCAACGGCCGTCGCCGGATTTCTCCGGAAATGGCCGTTCGTCTCTCCATCGTCCTGGGTACTACTCCGGATTTTTGGCTGAACGGGCAGATGATTTGCGACCTTTACGAAACGAGAAGGTCGCCGTTGGTGGCACGTTTGCGGAAGCAACTTCGCCCCTTGCGGAAACGTCAGAAGGCGAGTTGACCCAGGGACCAAGTGCGGCCGAAGCGGAGTCGTCCTGGGCTACGAACACTTCCCGACGTAGCCGCACTGCTGGAGGCACTGCACGCATCCGCCCTGCGAAATGAGATTGCCGCCGCACTTCGGACACATTCCGACGCCGGAAAGCATCGCCTTACGTACGTTCGGTGACGGCAGCGTCTGCATCGTCCCGAGCGTCGTCATCTGGGAGCCGCCATTGCCGCCGTTTCCATTCCCGTTGCCGCTGCCGTGCGAGAGCGGAATGAGATCGATGGACTTCGCGTTAGCGATGTCCTCGACACGATCTTCCTCGGTCATGGGAAACTGCGGCTCCGCGACGGAGACCATGTGCGCTTCGCCGCGCGGGTTCACGTCGGCCATCGGCAGCGCGAGGGCGAGCGCTTTTGCGAGACCCTGCGAGATGCCGTCGGCGCAGGAAAGCGTCGTCGGACCGGACGCGTCGCGCATCTTGGGGTTGGGGCAGCGCATGCCTTCGAATTTTTCGATGAATTTCTCGGGATCGGCGCCGTAGCGCATGCCGACCGAGATCGCCACGCCGAGCGCTTCCAGATACGACTGCTGGCACGAACCGCTCTTGCCGAGCTTGAAGAAGATTTCGAACGGCTTGCCGTTTTCGTCTTCGTTGAGCGTGATGTAAAGCGGGCCGCAGCCGACGTTCGATTGCACCGTGCGTCCGCGCAGAACCGGCGGCCGCTTACGATAGGCCGAGGCCGGCGGCGTGTGGACGACGGGACGATGCTCTTCGAGACGAGCGCGCAGGCATTCGACCTTGTTGACGAGCTTGACGACGGCGTCGGCGCACGCGACGTTTTTGCTGCGCAATTCCGCGTTCTCGGTCTGGAGCGCCTCGACTTTGGCGATGAGCGCTGCGATTGTGGCTTTGACGGCTGACTCAGTCATGTTAATGAACCTCGAGAAGGGCGTTGGCCTTGGCAAGCAGCGCTTCGATATCCAGGTCGTCGAAAGTGGCGCTTTCAGTTGATGTCGCCGCAACGTCGCGATTGACGCCCTTGATGTCGCCGTCTTTCGAGAACGTCACGACTTGCTCGGTGCGCGAGCCGTCGCGGTAGTACGTGAAGCCTTTGCAACCGGACTTGTAGGCGCGCAAGATCGCGCGGGCGACGTTTTCTCTGGTGTCGTCGTTGGGGGCGTTAATCGTTTTCGAAACGGCGTTGCAGGTATGCTTTTGGAATGCCGCCAGCATGTCGATGTGCTGGTCCACCGTCACGTCGGCCGAGGTCGTAAAGACCCGCTGCCAGCGCGCCGGCGCGTCGGCGATGCCTTTGACCGAGCCGCGGTTCTCTTCGACCTTGCTGAGGAGTTCTTCG
>JACRTZ010000251.1 GCA_014304965.1 Vulcanimicrobiota bacterium
GGTGTACGGCGACTGCGAGGGCGCAGGCGTCGGACCGATCGTTCCCGGCGGCACCGAGGTTCCGGGGCTCGCGAGCGGATTCGGCGTCGCAAAACGGTTCGACGGCGACGGATAGCCGGTCGGCGCCGCGGTCGGCGGCAGTTCGTCGCCGTAAAGCACGAACGAATAGCCGGTATTCTTCTTCAATTTGATCGGATCGCTGCCGCTCGCCAAGATCGCGCCGTCGCTTACCGACGTTTCCGAGCTGAACGCGACCGGGACTTCTTTCTTGCGTTTGCGCGATTCGGAGATTGCGATGACGAAACCCCGCGAAGACGTCTGCTCGTCGGCCGGAACGCGAAAGCGGACGCCGGCGAGCGAGTACAGCGTGAGCTCCGTTTGCGACAGGAGGTAGCCGCGAACGATCGCCTTGCGCTGGTTGAATGCTTGAACGTTGCCCGTCGGTTTAGGCGTCGGCGCGACCGGGACTGCCTCGGGGAAGATCGTCGTCTTCGTGTCGATCTTCGGGCCGGGCATCGGGGTAGAACCGGGCTTGCCACTCGCTCGCGGCGAGGGTGAGGGCGACGGGGTCGGCGTGGGTGGGGCTGTGGCGGGTGCGCTCGTTCCGGAGGGACGCCGCGCTCCGCTCGCGAGCGGCGACGGCGTAGGGCTCGGCGCGACCATATAGAGGGTCAAGCCGAAGCCGCCGATCGAGGGAAACGGCACTTCGTTCGCATCGGGGGTCAGGTAGACGGCGCCGTCGATCTGCCGCTGGCGGCTCTGCAGTCCCCCGGCCCCAGGCGAGACCTGCGAACCGGGCGGCTGCGGCAGACCGGTCCCCGTGCCGAGGTTGCCTTGGCAACCGGCAAACACCGCCGCGGCTGCGGCAAGGCATAACAAAGTACGCGAACGATCAACGGTCATCGAAGCCCAGGTTCTCCGCCGAAGCGAGCCGTTCATGGGCGTTGGCGGCATCCGCGCGCCGGAACGACGGTTAAGAATCGCGTACATTCGTTTCTTCACGTCCTGGGAAAGCGAGGTTCGCGTGCTGGCCGACTATCGCCAACGCTTCAAAGATGTCATCGGCATGGTGGTCACCCCGTTTCATGCCGCCGATTATCGGCTGAACGAGCCAGCCTTGCGCGCGCAAATCGATTGGTGCTTCGAGCACGGCGCGACCGGCGTCGACGCGACGCCGAGCATTGGGGAGTTTCTGCACCTCGAGGACGACGAGCGGACGCGCGTGTTCGACGTCGTCGCAGACCAAATCGGGAGGCATTCGGGCAAGTCGAAGTTTGCGATGACCTCGGGCGCCACGACGTTGCAAGCGATGCGCTGGACGAAAACTGCGGCAGAGTTGGGCTACGAGTGCGCGGTCGTCATCGCGCCCTACTATTGGAAGGCGGGCGAGCGCGAAGTCTTCGAGCACTACCGGACGATCGCTGAGGCGAACGTCTTGCCCGTGTGCGTCTATCACAACCCCGCGCTTTCGAAGTTTCACATGTCGCCGGCATTCTTGGGCAAGGTCGCGTCGCTCGACAACGTTGTCATGGTCAAAGAAGTCGAAACCGAACTCCAACACCTCGAAGCCGTGGCCGACGCGCTGGCCGGCAAGGCGCTGTACACCCAGACCTTTCGCGCCTACCTGACGGGCCGGATGCTCGGATCTGCCGGCGGTCAGATCAACGTGTTCGCGATTCCGGCCTGCGTCGCCATCGACCAGGCGCTCGCGCGCGACGATTACCGGACGGCCGAAGAGATTCAACGCCGGCTCAACCGCGTGTTCCCCCGCGGCGGCGAAGCCGCGCTCGGCGCGATCGGCATGACGAAGGTTTGCGCCACCGTCGTGTGCGGCATCGACATGGGCCCCGTTCGTCCGCCCTACCTCGCACCCGACGACGCGAGCGAGCGCATTACCAAGCGCTTACCCGAACTTGCGGAAATCGTTCCGGCCTATCGCGCCGTGCGCCCGGCGAAAACGTTCGCGCTTTCGTGATCGAGACGCGCCCGTTCATCGGCGGATCGTTCGTCGCACCTGCGTCGGGACGCACGTTTGCGACGTTCGATCCGGCGACGGGCGAAACCATCGCGCAGGTTGGCGCGGGAGACGCCGAAGATGCAGGGCGCGCGGTAGCGGCGGCCCGCAAAGCGTTTGACGACGGGCCCTGGCCGCGCGCCACACCGCGGGAGCGAGCCTCCGTCTTGCGCCGGCTCGCCGGCCTGCTGCGCGAGAACGCGGACGCCCTTGCGGCGCTGGAGTCGCGCGACGCCGGCAAACCGTTCAAGGAAACGGCGCAACGCGACGTGCCTCGGGCCGCGGACAACTGCGAATTCTTCGCGGGCGCAATCGAACAGCGCGGCGCCGAAGCGTTCGCCGACCGGAAGCCCTTTCTAGGACGCGAGCGCGAGTTGCTGAGCCTCGTGCGCTACGAGCCGGTCGGCGTGTGCGCGCTCTTGACGCCGTGGAATTCCCCGCTGATGCAAGCGACCTGGAAGATCGCACCCGCCATCGCCGCCGGCAACACGGTCGTGCTCAAACCGTCCGAACTCACGCCGCTCTCGACGCTCAAACTGGCAGAGTTGTGCGCCGCGGCCGGCGTGCCGGAGGGTGTCGTCAACGTGCTGCCCGGCCTCGGGCCCGAAGCCGGCGCCGCTTTGGTCGCGAGCGACGGCGTGGATGCAGTGGCATTTACCGGCAGCGTAGCGACGGGCATCGCGATCAACGTTGCCGCGGCCGCCACGCTGAAGAAAGTGACGCTCGAACTCGGCGGAAAGTCTGCGAACATCGTAGCGGCCGATGCCGATCTCGATCTCGCCGTCGAAGGTTGCGTACTCGCGATGTTCCGGCACAGCGGCCAGGTATGTCTCGCCGGGACGCGCTTGTACGTGCACGAGTCCGTGTACGACGCGTTTGCCGAACGGTTTCTCGAGCGCGTCGGCCGGCTGGTCGTGGGCGACCCGCAATCGCCCGAATCGGATATTGGCCCGCTGATCAGCCCGCAGCATCGCGAGCGGGTTGAGGCGTTCATTGCCCTCGGCCGCGACGAGGGCGCGGCAACGCTCCTGCTAGGCTCGCGCCCGTCGGGGAACGGGCTGCAGCGCGGCAACTATCTCTCGCCGACGATATTCGCCCCCAAAGACGACGAGGCAGCGGTCGCGCGCGAGGAGATCTTCGGTCCGGTGCTTTCGCTCTTCCGCTACGCGGGCGACGACGAGGTGCTGCGGCGCGCGAATGGATCGCGGTACGGCTTGGCGGCATACGTGTGGACGCGCGATTTCGCGCGAGCGTTGCGCCTTGCCGAAGGGCTGCGCGCCGGAATGGTGTGGGTCAACGGCTACTTCTTGCGTGACCTGCGGCAGCCGTTCGGAGGCATCAAGCAAAGCGGCCTCGGACGCGAAGGCGGCCGCTGGAGTCTGGACTTCTTCACCGAGCCGAAGCTCATCGCCATCGCGTATTAGGGACGGTTTCATGTCGTTCGTCAGCAACGTTAACGTCATTCCACGACACATCCCGGGCGAGGAGCTGCGCACGTTCGGGACGCTCGAGTCGTACGAAGACTACATCGTCAACCAAGCGCGCGACACGACCGAGCTGCTGCTGAAATATCGGGCCGCCAAAGTGCACGATCCCGAACTCTCGACGGAATACCGCAATGCGATGCGGCCGATCATGGTGACGACGTGCTGGGGCGAAGCGCAAACCGCGGCCCAGGTCGCGCAGATCATCGGCAAGACCAACCGGCCCAGCGTGCAGTATTTCTATACGACGCACGCGATCGACGAAACCCGGCATACGCAGATCGAGTGGCGGCGCATCCGCGACCTCGACTTGGCCGATTCGCTCGACGTGCCGTACGAGCAGACCGAACTGTTCCGGTTCGTCAACGGACTGCCGACGTTCTTGGAGATCGTGTTCGGGCAGGTGTGCACGCTCGAAGCGTACTCCGCGCACGTGCTGTTCAACTCGATCTCGGATCTCGCGCGTAAATACGGCGATCTGGCGACGGCCGTCACCTACGATCACGTCATGCACGACGAAGTGCGGCACATCGCCACGGGCCTGCGGCTGGTGGACGAAGCGATCGAAACGGCGGACGATCCCGAGGAGGCCAAGTTCAGAATCCTCGACCTCGAGGAGCGTCTCTTGCCGATCGCCATCCGGAAACTGGGCCGCGATTCTGCGATCGCAGGGTCGTTGTACGAAGCGGGCATGATCGAGAGCCGCGCGCGCTTCGAGGAAGACGGCTTTCGGCAGTACTGCGTCTTTCGGGCGAAGATCAAGAATTTACCGCCGATGCGCTTCAAGGGCCCGGCTTAGCCTTTGCCCCTCGTTGCGGGACTCTTCAGCACGCACGTTCCGCGGCTGATGATCTTCGATCCCGAGGCGCGCCGCGCGTACATGGGCGACCGGGTTTCGACGTTCTACGACGCGCTCGAAGAGATCCGGCGAGTCAAGATCGCACCGCTCGACTTCGACACGTTTCTCGTCGTGGACACGCACTGGCACTCGACGCTCGAGTTTATCCTCAACGCGCACGACCGGCTACATGGAATCTACACGTCCGACGAGCTGCCGGCGATGCTCG
>JACRTZ010000278.1 GCA_014304965.1 Vulcanimicrobiota bacterium
GCGACGCGGCCGGTCAAGGTCACGATCGGGGGCTGCGGTGGCTGATATAGTCGAGACCCGCCTCAAAGTTCCGGCGACCGCGAAAATGGGCGAGATTATCCAGATCAAGACCTTGGCCGCACATCCCATGGTGTCGGGGCAGGCCAAGGACAAGAACGGCAAGACGATCCCGCGCGACATCATCAATACGTTCGTCTGCACGTACAACGGCAAGCAAGTGTTCAAGATGGCGCTCGAACCGGCGGTATCCGCCAACCCCTTCATCGCATTTCCGCTTCGCGTGGAGCAGAGCGGCACGCTCGAGTTTACGTGGACGGACGACAATGGCGCCGTCTACAAAGACTCCGCGCAAATCACGGTCACGTAGGTCGCCGGCCGTGCGCGTTCTACCGCTGCTCGCAACCCTCGCCGTCACCTTCGGCTTCGCAACCATGGCATGGTCGCTGCCGGCCGGAAACGCCGCCTCGCATACGGCCGGCGACAAGAAATCCGGCTACGTCTATGCGGAGCCGCAAACGCGCGCGATGCAGGATGACGACTTCACGAATCCCGGCTTCTTGTGGGTGGACAAGGGCAAGGCGCTCTGGAGCAAGGTGGACGGCACGGCGGGAAAATCGTGCGCGGCCTGCCACGGAGCGGACGCGGCCGCGATGCGCGGCGTCGCCGCCAAATATCCGAAGTACGATCGCAAAGCCGGTAAGCTCGTGGACATCGAGCAGCGCATCAACCTCGAGCGCGTCGAAAAGATGGGTGCCGCTCCGCTCGAGTGGGAATCCGACGGTCTGCTCGGCCTCACAGCCTTCGTCAAGCTCCAATCGCGCGGCCAACCGGTCGCCGTCGCGACCGACGGCCCCGCGCGCCAGTTTTGGCTGAAAGGCAAAACGTACTACGAAACGCGCCGCGGTCAGCTCGACCTCGCGTGCGCTGCCTGCCACATCGCGAATCACGATCGCAAACTGCGCTCCGAGACGCTCAGCCAAGGTCAAAGCAACGGTTTTCCGACCTACCGTCTCAGTTGGGAAACGCTCGGTTCGGTGCATCGCCGTTTCCGGGAATGCAATTCGCAGATTCGCGCCGAGCCCGAGCCGTACGGTTCGGACGACTACGTCAACTTGGAACTCTACGTCGCGTCGCGCGGGCAAGGTTTGCCGGTCGAGAGTCCGTCCGTCCGGAAGTGACCGGGAACCGCTGATGGTATCCCGCCGGGAGTTCGTTCAAGTCGCGGCCGCGGCCGCGACCGTCCTCGGAGGCTCGTCGCTCGCGGCGGCGGCCGCCCGTCAAACGATTACGCAACGCGAAATCTTGCGCTTCCCGGCGGTCGGTCAAGTCACGCTGCTCCATTTCACCGACATTCACGCCCAGCTCGTGCCGACGTATTTCCGCGAACCGGCGGTCAACATCGGCGTCGGGGAAGACTTCGGGCTGCCGCCGCATTTGACGGGCCGGCACATGCTGACGGCTTTCGGACTCACACCCGATACGCCGGCGGCGTATGCGTTTAGCTGCGACGATTTTACGGCGCTCGCGCGCGCCTACGGCAAGCTCGGCGGCATCGACCGGATCGCAACGCTCGTCAAAGCGATTCGCGCCGAACGGCCGACGCAAACGCTCTTGCTCGACGGCGGCGACAGTTGGCAGGGCTCGTACACGGCTCTGCGCGAGCGGGGCGGCGACATGGTTGCGGTGATGAATCTGCTCGGCGTGGACGCGATGACCGCGCACTGGGAGTTCACCTACGGAGCCGCCCGGGTCAAAGAACTCGTGGCGAAACTCGATTTTCCGTTCTTGTGCGGAAACGTCAAGGACGCGACCTGGGGCGAGCGCATCTTCGAAGGTTCGAAGGTCTTCGAACGCGGCGGCGTGCGTATCGGCGTGATCGGTCAAGCGTTTCCCTATACGCCGATCGCGAATCCGCGCTGGATGATTCCGGATTGGTCGTTCGGTATCGAAGAGGATCGCGTCCGCGAGCAAGTCGCCGCACTGCGCGCCGGTAAGGCCGACCTCGTCGTCCTGCTCTCGCACAACGGCTTCGACGTGGACCGCAAGCTTGCAAGTCGCGTCGCGGGCATCGACGTCATCCTGTCGGGTCACACCCACGACGCGCTGCCGGCCATCGTGACGATCGGTAAGACGCTGCTCGTCGCGTCGGGTTCCCACGGAAAGTTTTTGGCTCGGCTCGATCTCGACGTCAAAGGCGGAGCGGTTGCCGACTACCGCTTCCGCATGATCCCGGTCTTCAGCGACGCAATCGCACCGGATCCCGACATGGCGCGGCTGGTCGGCGCGCTGCGCAGTCAGTACGAGCCCGAGCTGCAAACGGTGCTCGGACGCACCGACAGCCTGCTCTACCGGCGCGGAACTTTCAACGGCACGTTCGACGATCTGATCTGCGACGCACTGCTCGAGCAGCGCGATGCGGAGATCGCGCTGTCGCCGGGCTTCCGCTGGGGGCCGACGCTGCTGCCCGGAGCGCCGATTCGCGTCGAAGATCTGTACTCGCAAACGGCGATCACCTATCCGGCCGCCTATCGAACCCCGATGACGGGCGCAACGTTGAAGAACATCCTCGAAGACGTTGCGGACAACTTGTTCAACCCCGACCCCTACTTTCAGCAAGGGGGCGATATGGTTCGCGTGGGCGGTCTCTCCTACACGATCGACGTTCGCAAGCCGGCCGGCAAACGGATCAGCGCGCTGCGTTCGACGCGAACCGGCGCGACGCTCGAGCCCGCGAAGAACTACGTCGTCGCGGGCTGGGCTTCGGTCAATCAGGCAACCGAAGGCCCTCCGATCTTCGACGTGGTTCGCGCCTATCTTCAGCGGCACAAGGTGGTGAAGATGCCCGCGCGCATGCCCGTGCACGTGATCGGCGCAGACCCGCGAGGCATCGCGTGAGCGACGTAGACCGCAAGACGTTCTTACTCGGCGCCGCAGCCGCGGTTACGCCCGCACCGCCGGCGCCCGGACCGGGCGCCGGCCTTCCGCCGAACGTCCCCGACTGGATGAAAACGCTCGGCAAAGGCGTGGACGCGGATCCGTACGGCGCGCCGTCCGCGTTCGAAAAAGACGTCGTGCGCCGCAACGTCGACTGGCTGACCGCGACGACCGAATCATCCGTCAGCTTCACGCCGATCCAAGATCTGGACGGCATCATCACGCCGAACGGATTGTGCTTCGTGCGGCATCACGGCGGCGCGCCCACGATCGATCCGGCCCAGCATCGCCTCATGATTCACGGTCTGGTGGACCGCCCGCTATTGCTTACCGTTGAAGAAGTAAAACGTTTTCCGTCGCAGTCGCGCATTCACTTCATGGAATGCCCGGCCAACGGCGGCATGGAGTGGCGCGGTGCGCAAATGCAGGGCGTCCAGTTCACGCACGGCATGATCCATTGCTGCGAATGGACCGGCGTCAAGTTGTCGGTCCTGATGAACGAGGTGGGCGTCAAGTCAAACGCGTCGTGGATTCTCGCCGAAGGTGCGGACGCCGCCGCGATGACGCGCAGCCTCCCGATGGCGAAGGCGCGCGACGACGTCTTCGTCGCCTGGTCGCAAAACGGCGAACGTCTGCGCCCCGAAAACGGTTACCCGCTGCGGCTGATCGTTCCGGGTTGGCAGGGCAACGTCAACGTGAAGTGGCTCCGGCGCTTGAAGTTCGGCGACGGCCCTTGGGAGACGCGGGAGGAGACCTCCAAGTACACCGAGTTGATGCCCGACGGCAAAGCGCGTCAATTCACCTGGGTCAACGAAGCGAAGTCCGTGATTACGAAGCCGTGTCCGGAAAAGCCGATCCACGGGCCTGGCACGTACGAGGTTTCCGGTCTGGCGTGGTCGGGCCGCGGCAAGATCGCACGCGTGGACGTGTCGTTCGATGGCGGCGACAATTGGCAAACGGCCGCGCTGGCGCCGCCGGTGCTCTCGAAGTGCTTGACGCGTTTTCGCATCCCCTGGACGTGGAACGGGCGCACCGCGTTCCTCCAGAGCCGCGCGATCGACGAAACCGGTTACGTGCAACCGACGCTCGAGCAGCTGCGCGCGGTTCGGGGCGTCAACGCGATCTACAACAAAAACGCGATTCAGACGTGGCGCGTCAATTCGGACGGAACCGTGGACAATGTTCAGATCGCGTAACCTCTTCGCGTTAGCGCTCGCTCTCGTGTTACCGTGGGCGGCCGCCGACGCAGCGCAGCGCTACGGCCTCGGCCGAGCGCCGACGCCGGCAGAAATCGCCGGCTGGGACATCGACGTGCGGGGCACCGACGGCAAGGGCTTACCGCCCGGCCGCGGCAGCGTCGAGCGCGGCGAGCAGATCTATTCCGCCCAATGCGCGTCGTGTCACGGTGACTTCGGCGAGGGAAACGGGCGCATGCCGGTGCTCGCGGGCGGAAAGGGCAGTCTAAGAAACGATCGTCCGGTCCAAACGGTCGGCAGTTATTGGCCGTATGCGCCGACGCTCTACGATTACATCCGCCGGGCGATGCCGTTTTCCAAACCGCAATCGCTTAGCAACGACGACGCGTACGCCGTCACGGCCTACGTGCTCTACCTCAACGACCTCG
>JACRTZ010000210.1 GCA_014304965.1 Vulcanimicrobiota bacterium
GAAGAAGACTGCCCGGTCGTCGAAGAACTGGATGCCACTCCAGTTGCTGCCGGCTTGATGCAGAAGCGGCTGGTATTCAAGACCTGCCGGAAAGGGATCTTCGATCGCGACGAACTGGCGGTCGCGGCTAACGCGCACGTCCACGGTAACGTCGACCTCGTCTCCAAGACGCCACGGACCGCGCCGCGCCACCGCGTAGCGTCGCTCGATCGTCATTCCCGGATCGCCGTCGGCGCGCAGCCGCTTCATGGCGTCTTCGGGAAGTTCGCGTTGACTCTTGACGGCGCGCGTGCCATAGCGTGTCCAGTCCGCCGACCAGAGAACATTGCCTTGTCCTTCGCGTTCGAAGGAAAGGGTGGCTCCGGCAGCCATGGTTGCCGCCGGAATCGTGAACGAGGCTTCCTCCGGTTTCACGAACGCAGAATCAAAACGTAAAGATTTGACGAGCCGACCGTTGAGCGCCACGCGAACGGTCTCGTGCGGCGTCAGGTCGTCGCCGGCCAAATCCAATGTTTCGGCAATCGCTGAAATAGCGGCCGCCGTATCCTTGGTCGTATACCACCAGGAGCCGCGCGATTGCGAGCGCAGCCAATTGACGATCTTCGGAATTTGCGGGGATGTGCGATCAACGGCGTTGTAAAGGCGCAGCGCGTAGGCGGTCGCCTCTACCGGGTCGCTCTCCCAAGTATAGTCCCACGTTGCGCTTTCCCAGTGCGCGTACGACGCGTCGTTCGTAACGCGCGCTGCGAGTTTTTGCAGGATTAGGCGAGCGCCCGCGTCGTCTGTCGCCTCATGATGCGCCAAGCCGAGAACGGCGAGAGCGTAAGGGTTCATGACGGCGATATGCGCGTCGACATCGGCCAGGAGGCGCCGATCGAAAAACTTGTTATCGTCGGACAGAGCGAAGAGCATGAAGGCCCTGACGTTATATTGCGCGTCGCCGGTAGCGCCGCCCCACTCGCGAAACACCTCGGCATCGGCGCCTTTGAGCTGGTCCAGCAACGCGTCGCGGCCGAGCCTAATGCGGTAATCGTTGACCTCGTAACCCGCGCGGTGGAGTTCGCTCAACCCGTAGACCGCGTAGGCCGTCAGCATCGGGTTCGCATCGTCGTATTGCCACCAGCCCCAGGAGCCGTCCGCGTGCTGCAACTCGCCAAGCCGCTCGACCGCACGCCGTACGACGAGAAGTGGTGCGGGGCCGCGCGTCGTCAACCCGAATTTCGACATCGTGCGATCGAGAAACGCGATCGGCAGCGCTGCCGATAACGTCTGCTCCGTGCAATAGTACGGATACACCTGAAGCAGGTGAAGGTCTTGCGCCAGGTCGGAAAGCGCATTCGGCGCGACGGAGACGCGCAGGTCGCCGGCATCGTATCCCGCCGGAAGCGCCAACGATACGGACGCTTCAAGCGGAAGCGCCCCGGCCAGTCGAAGGTGTTCCTTAACGCCCGCGCTTTGCACGCCGATCGGCATTTCGACGCCGTCTCGCAGGTTCACACTTGCGCCCGCTAGCCGGACGATGCCTGTTCCCAATTGGAGCCCGCGAATCGTCCAGTCCGTCGAGCCGGAAAGAAACGAATCGAATGCCACCGACGCGGACGCGTCCGCGTTACCGAATTGCGGCGCAGCAAGCCGCAATTCCGCGCCGTGCTGACCTGGGGTACCTTGAGCAATTCCGACGATGCGCGCGCTGTCGCCATAACGAATGAATCGTGGCACTTCGAGCCGAACGAGAAAGTCTTTGGTTACCAACGATTTCTGCGTGCCGTCGCCGAGATCCGTCGCCGTGGTGACCGCCGCTGCCGATGTCGTGAAGGTCGTCAAAGAGTCCGGCCACCTGAACGTCACCGTCGCGTGGCCCGCGTCATCGGTGACGACCGAGGGCGACCAAAAAGCCGTTTCGCGGAAGTCGCTACGCAAATTGGTAAACGTCGGGCCACCTACCGAGTAGACGTCGGCTGTCGTCCCAGGCTGGAGGGCGCTATGCGTCGTGATGCGGCCGATGGAGACGAGTTGCCGGCCACCAACGTACGCGGCGGATGGAGCGTTTAGCTCCCGCCAACTCTGCTCTTCATTTGAGGAGAAATAGTTTCGTCCGTAAAACGACTCGTAAAAGTACGGCCGCCGGCCCGCGAAGGTCAACGCGTAAAGTGCGTCGTCAACCACACCGACCGCCACTTGAGATCGGACCCCGCGTCCCGCCGAATTGCGCACGTCGAGCGCGAACGTCGCCGGAGATCCCGGCGCATAGCTCGATCGATCCGGCGTTATCGTCACGCTGAGGCGATGCGGAGCCGGATCGACGAAGATACGAGCCGATGCAGAAATAACGCCGCGTGCGTCGGGGATGGACAATGTTACGTTCGCGTTCGACGCGTCCGCAGGCGGTCTGACGTCGAGAGTCCACACCTTCGCGGGAATGCGAATGACGCTCAACCGCCTCCTAAGGCCCGACTCCACGCCGAGGATCGCATCAACGCCGGCCTGAGGAACGCGAACGAGAAAACGAGCCGCTTCTCCCGGCCGGTAACTTTGCCGTTGCAAGATCATCGAAACTTGTTCCAAAGGAGGCACGGATTCACGGGTTTCGCCCGTGACCCAAAGTCGCTGCGTCGTCTTGGCCGTCCGGCCGGCCTCGTCTTGTGCGGTGGCCGTGACTTCGAAAAGCCCCGGAGCCGCGGGGCGCCAGACGAAATGCGCCGCACCCGCCGCGTCGGTCCGCACGACGTTCGTCATCGAGGGGATGACGGTGCGTGTCAATTGTTCGAGTTGCCGGTCGTACACGAGATCCGCAAACTCCAGCCGAACCGAGATTGCCGGGCGAGGTTTTTGCAAATAATCCAGGCTGTCGATGGCGAGCGAGACGGTGTCGCCGGCGCTCACAAAGAACTTGTCGGAACCCAACCGCAGATAGAACGACGCCGGCACGATGCGAACGTCGGCCTGCGTGGAAACCGTATATCCTGACGAATCTTGCACGTCCACTTCGAGCCGCTCTCGCCGCTCGTCGCTGACCGGTTTCGTCGCGACCTTGATCTCCACGTTGCCGCTGCTGTCGGCAGCGAGCGTCCCTTCGAGCGGCGTTTCGATGGGCGCCGGCGAGGGCGGCCGCTCCTCTCCTCGAATGCGAAAAGACGTCGGCGTGCCTCGCATTGCTGCGAAGTAATAGTCAGGCGAAGCCGACGCGCGAAAGTGCACGGCGATGCCGGCGGCGGGCCGCCCGAAGAGGTAGTTGACCGTCGCACGAAATGACGCGGTCTGGCCGCCGATGAACGTCGCCGCGGTCGGAGCAGCTTCCACCACGTACTCCGGCCGGCGATAATTTTCGACTTGAATTCCGCCTTCGCCGCTCGGGCGCTCTTTTGAACTGTCCGAAAAGACCGTGAGACGGTAGTAGCCCGGTTCGGCGTCTGCGGGGATCGTGAACGTACCGTTCACGGTGCCGAACGCATCAGGCGGAGCCGCCTGTTCCGCGAGAGTCCTCAAGCCCGAGGACAAGCGTACGACGTGCGTCCCGGTCGGAATCGAAAATTCGCCAGGCCCGCCCGTCCGCACGACCGCCCGGTAATGCACGTCTTGGCCGGGCCGCACGAGTGGGCGATCGACTTGCACGACGGCCTGTTCCGAGTCGGAGCTCCTGTAGCTGTACGGAAGGCTCGCAAAGGCGCGCGATCCGTCCTTTGCGAGCGCGACCAAAGCGCCGCTTTTCTCTGCGAATCTTCCGAAACCGTCGGCGCCCGGCCGGAACTCTCGAGATGACGACGGCGTGACGAGTTGAAACGCCACCTCCTTCGTTTGCCGATCCGTCCTCAAGTCGACGGCCAAGACGGCGGTAACGTCGAACGTCTCCTGAACGAGAATCGCCCCGAGCGTCGTGACGTTGACGAATTGCAGATACTTTCCGGCCGTGGAATTCTCTAACGTCCACACGGCCGCATAGCGTCCGATCGGCGCCGTACCCAAGTCGACGGTATTAACGTAATCGCCGTGATCTTCGGTTTGAGAATCCGCCGTCTTCCAAGCCTTTTGGGACGCCAAGTCTGAAGGACGCAGAGGGCGACCGGCGGCCTTCACGGCCGCGACCTGGGCGTCGCGCAACCGATAGAACAGGACGCGCGCGCGCGTTTGGTAGGGCGTCGCGATCTTCAGAACGATCGGATGACCCGGAATGAACGTCACCTCGCCGTACGTCGAACCGAAATACTGAGCCTCGCTACGCATCGGCAGCAGCAGGAGTGCTCCGAGGCCTAGTAGCGCGAACCACCGCAGGCGCAGCATAACGAACGCTATAGACTAGGAGACGGTTCGACTGCCGGAACGGGACTTTCGCTTCCGATGGCAAGCACACGGACGCGAACGGTCGTCAGCGCGGCGGTCAGCATCACGACAAGCGCGCTATTCAATAGCAGCGTCGAAGCGACGTCCGTCGTTTCCGCCGCGAGCGCGAAGCGTCCAACCAGCCGGAGAAGAAGCGCGCCGATCCAAATGCCGACGGTGATCCAGGAACCGAGGACGAGAAACGAGCCGTCCGGCGCGCGCCGTTA
>JACRTZ010000075.1 GCA_014304965.1 Vulcanimicrobiota bacterium
GCATATGATCCGTCGCGTCGTGGAGTCGCGGCGAGGGCGGTTCGCGGGGAATGATTAGGATCCGCGCGTACGCCGGCTCGGCCAGCTCGTTTTGCCGCGGGCTCCAACTTTCGAAACCGACCGCGTACGCATGCGCGGCCCAAACGAGCGTTTTCTGATCGAGCGCGAGGTAGCTCCTCGCTTCTCCATCGTGCGCAATCTCGACCGAGGCAATTCCGTTGGGCGTTTCGTGGTGGAGAGCGCCGCCGCGCGTTACCGCGCCATCCAGACCCTCCGGCATGTAAACCGGAATAAGCGGGATGCCGTGAAACGCCTCATCCAAACGATCGGCAAACCGTTCGTAATGCGCGATCGTTTCGGAGCGCAGCGGATCGGGGAGATGCAGCGTTTCCGGCGCGCTCATTGGAGGACGCGCCGTTGGATTGCGTTGATGGCGGCTTTCCACCATGGCCGGCGTTCGGACTCGCGTTCGAGGTATTCGACGCCGGCCAAGGCCTCGGGAATCCACTGGCATACGTGGCAGCGATTGGAGTCAGCCGGGCGACTCGAATGCTTCCCGCGATGCTCGCGGATCACGCGGGCGATTGCCCGGAGTTGCGAAGTTGTCACGCGCATGGAGCCTTGTTTTTCTCGCCGGGCGGGGGTCGTTTCCCCTTAACTCGGCCGGTGAATTAACCGCACCAATGCGATCGCAAGCTCTCGAACCTTTGGATGGGTCGCGTTGATAAGCAGATTGCTCTCGGTCGTCAGTGCCTGCGGGACCAATGCAGACGGCACGAGCAGGGCTAAACTTTTCCTCGCATCGTACCAAGCGTCGCCTACCGCGCGAACGCTTCGGGGCGCCGGAACCGCATCCCATTCGGGCGGCAAATCCTCACGCCCGAGTGACGTAATAAATTTGTCGGGCACGTCGACCACCACGAATACGAGCGGTAGTGGAACCCGAGTATACGGAATGTGTACGGCATGCTCCAGACGAGCGAGTTCCGCCGTAGTGGACGTGTAGGCTACTCTTCTTCCGGGGCTCGACCACCGGGCGCCATATCGAAAAGGACCCTCTCCTGAGAGGGTCCGAGGAGAACGCCGCCGGGCAAACGCGGTATACCCGCATTACGAGTAACCGCCGAACAAAAACCGCCCTAGTACCGACTCGATTTGCCGAGCACCGGCCTCGGTGCGCATGAGCGACAGCGGAGTTGCTCCGCCGAGAGCATGGTTCGGCTCCGATAGCCACGCCGACGTATTTTCCGGGGTACCGAGTGCCAAGCGCGCCAACGACAATAACCGCGCCGTCCGATAAATCCGATCCGATTCCCCGGTCGAAAAACGCCCCGCTTGTTTTCTTCGACTTAGCGTCGAGCGCGGAATTCCGAGCGCTCCCCCGAGTTCGGCGTCGCTCAGCGCCGTCCAGCGTGCGAGCGGCCGCAAAACGCGGTACGGCAAACCGCGTTCGAGGAGCCGGTGCCAGTCCGCGTCGGATTGCGGCGCACCGCCCAAGGCTGCTCGGCCGCCGAGAATGTCGCCCACTGATTCATCGCCGGGACTCGCCTTTGCGGCTGATCTCATTTGAGACAATTATACTTCCATTTTGGGCGACGCACAATCGACGCCCACAAACGGCTCGTCTAATGGCCGCTGCATCACGAGTTTAGCTCCAGGGGTTTAGCGGCGATAGCCCCATCTGGTGAAAGCCGGCGACGTCGCGGCTCACGACCGTCAGGTTGTGGTTGAGCGCCGTCGCGCCGATGAGGGAGTCGATGACGGCGACTCTGACGCCGCCCCGTTCCAGACTGCCACAGACGCGCCCCCAGCAATCCAGGACGTCGCGATCCAGCACGAGCAACCTATCCTCAAATCGCTGCGCTAGCGACGCTAAGAACTTTTCCAAGGATGCGCGTCTCTTCGCATCGCTCACTTTCTGGATTCCCTTACGGATTTCGCCAAGCGTTATGACGCTCAGGAACATCGCCTTTTCATCCGCCGTTTCGACCCATGAGAGCACGCCCGGGTTGGCTTTCCTCACGTCTCGCGACAACTCGGAGACGAGGTTCGTGTCAAGAAGAAAGCCGCTCAAAGAGGAACGTCTCGGCCAAGGTCGCTGCGATCGCGCTCAAGGTCTATTTGATCGAAGCCCGAGCCCGCTAAGAATTCCCGAAGCGACGTTCGCGGATGCCGTTGGAGCCGATTGAAGTCTTTAATCGACAAGAGCACCGCGACGGGCTTTCCGTGCTTCGTGATGGATTGTGGCCCGAGCCGTTCGGCTTTCGCCAGCACCTCACTAAGACGGCTCTTCGCCTCCTGAACCTGCCACTCGCCCCGCACCGTCATCCCGAACACGTTCCTCGCTTCTGACTAGACTGACTATTTTGCTGAGCCGACGAAATGACCCTTCCGGCTTTTGTACCGCGCGGTTGTTTCGAGAATGATGCGGAAAAGTGACCACCTCTACGAACGGAGTAACACGATGGACATCGAGCCCATTTTCGCCGAGAGCGCCCCGAAAGCGTTCGGCCCGTACTCGCACGCGATCCGCGCGAACGGCGTGATCTACGTTTCGGGACAGGTGCCCGTCGATCCGCAAACCAGCGTGCTCGTTGAAGGCGGGATCCGCGAGCAGACGCGGCAGGTCTTCAAGAATCTGCAAGCCATACTCGAGGCTGCGGGTTCTTCGCTACAGCGGGTCACGAAGCTCACGCTCTTCTTATCGGACTGGAACGATTTCGCCGCGATGAACGAGGTGTGCGCGGAGGTCTTGCAGGCGCCGTACCCAGCGCGTTCCACGATTCAGAACAGCCGGCCGATGGGCGCGCTCGTCGGCGCCGACGCAATCGCCGTTTAGGTCGGCGAGGCGGCGCGGACGCCGCGGGCGATCGCTTCTGCCAGCGCTTCGGCGGCAAGAATGCCGACGATGTCGAGCGGCGCTTCGACCTCACCCGTCGCGCACGCGAAGATCGTGTCGCCGTCGCGCGTGAGATGGGCCGGCACGACCGCGCGCGCAAGGCCGTCGTGCGCCATTTGCGCGATCTTCGTCGCATCCACTTTGCGCATTCCCGCGTTCGTTGCGATCACCGCAAGCGTCGTGTTCGCGCCCGGCGGCGGCACGGTGCCTTTTGCGAACGCTTCGAGCAGCGGCAGTTCGTCGAGGAACGTTCCGTCGGCGGTGCGCGGCCCGGCGAGCCGTTCGCCGGTGCGCACGTCGTACACCGAGCCGACCGAATTCGCGACCGCAATCGCCCCGACGACGAGATCGCCGAAACGCCGCGACGCACTACCGACGCCGCTGCGCGTCGCGAGTTCCGGGCCGGCGAGTTTTCCGGCCGTCGCGCCACTGCCAACGCCGACCGAGCCCTCCGCGCACGGCGCGCTCGTCGCGCTGTCCGCCGCGAGATAGCCCATTGCGCGGCTTGGGCGAATGGCGCCGTCGCCGGTGAACAAATCGAAGATCACGGCCGCCGGGACGATGGGAACGATCCACTTGCCGACGCGGTAGCCGCGACCGCGTTCTTCCAAGAATTGCATGACGCCGCAAGCAGAGTCGAGTCCAAACGCGCTGCCGCCGGTCAGCACGAGCGCATGCACGACTTCGACGTGCGCCGTCGGCGCGAGCAGGTCGGTCTCGCGCGTTCCCGGCGCAGAGCCGCGCACGTCCACACCGCAGACCGCGCCCACGTCGGGCATAAGCACGACCGTGCACCCCGTTCGCGCGCGGTCGTCTTGCGCATGGCCGACGCGGATGCCGGTCACGTCGACAATGGAGCCACGCGTTTCGTTCATTCGGGAACATTCCCTCAGGGGGCAGGCGGGCGCCTTTGCAATTTACGCCTTCCCTGATAGACTAAGAGAAGCTCATGAAACTCGTGAACCTTAACGAAGCGAAAGCCCAACTTTCTCGGCTGGCCGACGCCGCTGCGGAGGGCGAAGATATCGTCATCGCTCGAGATGGAAAACCACTAGTACGCCTTGTTCCCTTTGAAACAAGAAAGCGCTCCGACGGGTTTGGGATAGATCGCAGACTCGGCCCACTGCCGGGCGACTTCGACAAAACCCCGACTGACTTTAAAGAATATTCGTAGCGGCTGCTAGGCGGCGGCGGGGCGGCAGTGCTTGCACGGCCGGAAGCCTGCGTCCAGCGCCTCCCGCTCCGAATGGAAGGAGCGCAGATGTTTCTCGCTTACGCCCTGTACGTCGGCGCAGGTCGGCAGACAAAAGATTTTCGTCGTCGCGCTGCCGGTGAAGCGAATACCGGCGCGAGCGCTCGCCTGAAGGCAATCCACTTTGACGCCTTCCGCTTTCAGGAGGCGGATCTTATTCGACGGGCCGCCGAGCGCGTACTCGCCGAATGTTCCGTCACCGCGCACGACCCGGTGACAGGGCACGAGCAGCGGAACCGGATTCTTCTTCAGCGCGGTGCCGACAGCGCGCACCGCTTTCGGCCGGCCGATCTCGCGCGCGATCCAATTATACGGCCGCACCTGGCCGCGCGGAATTTCCAGCGTCTTACGAAGCATGGC
>JACRTZ010000063.1 GCA_014304965.1 Vulcanimicrobiota bacterium
GGACTACTCGACGTTGAGTGGTCAGCGCCGGCGATTGATTATGAAACGTTGTTCGCAGCAATACGCCGTTTTACTCGCAACGAACTGGACGTACTCGAGATGTTTCGACGTATGGTATTCAACGTCGTAGCTCGTAACAGGGACGATCATGCCAAACAGCATGCGCTGTTGATGGATTCGAAAGGGCGTTGGCGATTGTCGCCAGCTTACGACTTGACGTTAGCTTCCGGGCCAGGAAACGAGCATTACTTGGCAATCAACGGCAAGGGGACTGATGTAACGCGCCGCGATCTCATCGCTGTCGGCGAAGGCGTGTCGATTGCAGTACATCGCGCAAACGCGATCATCGATGAGGTGACGACCGTCGTTGCGACCGTACCTTCGATCGCAGCCGATTTTGGGGTAACGCGTCTCACGCGGAACGAAATTGCACTCGTGACCGCTCAATCACTTGCGCTCGTCAAAACTTGAGCAGTCGGCGCCCTCTCCAGGAGTTGGGCCGGGGACTTCTTAACGCTCCGAGCGTGGAGGTTATTGCCCTCGACGGCCGGGCGTTTGGGAAGTTTATCGCGGCCGGGACGTATTTCTTACGGAAATACCGGGGCGTCCTCGACGATCTAAACGTCTTTCCGGTGCCGGACGGCGACACCGGATCGAACATGTACCTCACCGCCCGAGCAGCGCTGGCCGAATGCCGCAAGGCCAAAGGCCAGCCCCTTTCCGCCGTGGCGGCGGCTGCGGCGCAAGGAAGTCTGCTCGGCGCACGGGGCAATTCGGGCGTGATCTTCTCGCAAATGTTGCGCGGTTTCGCGCACAACGTGCGGCACCGGTTTTCCGTGGACGGTCTCGACCTCGCGCTTGCGATGCAAGAAGGTGTGAGCGCAGCGCGGGGTGCCCTCGTCAAACCGGTCGAAGGTACGATTCTTTCCGTTGCGTCTGCCGCAGCCGATGCCGCGCTAGCGCTTTCGAAATCCGAGCCCGACGTGTTGCGCCTCAATCACGGCATCGTACGCGCAGCGTTCGAAGCGCTCGAGCGGACGCCCGACCAGCTCCCGGTGCTCAAAGAAGCGGGCGTCGTTGATTCGGGCGGCGCCGGCCTCGTCTACTTTCTCGAAGGCATCCTGCGCTTTCTGCCTGAGGCGACCTCGCGCGCGACCGCGTTTCCGCGCCGCCCAACGCGCGCCCGCACCTTCAGCACGCGCCAAAGCGTCGGTGAAAACAAGTATTGCACCGAATTCGTGCTCGAAGACGCGACGATCGAGAACCACGCGCTGCGCGATGTCCTCGGCGCGCACGGCGACTCGCTGCTCGTCATCGGCGATCCCCCGCTCCTCAAAGTGCACGTGCACACCGCCGACCCGAAAGCGGTGAAGTCGACGGCCGCGCGTCATGGACGGCTGACGCGCGAGAAAGTCGAAGACATGGAACGGCAGCACAACTTATTGCTCGTGGATCGGCCGGTCAAACCGTATTCGGTGGTCGCCGTCGTTTCCGGCGAAGGCTTCGCGCAGATCGCGCGCGAGCTCGGCGCGGATTCGGTCGTCATCGCGACCGACGCGAACCCGAGCGTGCGCGAGTTGCTGGTTGCCGTCAACGCGGCGCTCGGCGACCGCGTCTACTTGCTCTCCAACGACCCTAACGTCGCGCTTGCAGCCAAAGAAGTTGCCGCGTTGACCGATCGTAACCTGACGATCGTGCCGACGCGCGACGTTCCGTCGGGGCTCGCGGCAATACTCGAACTCTCCAATGCCGGCACATCGTTGCCCGATGCTTCGGGCCTGATGTCCGGCGTAACGGTGCGCACCGCAACCGCGTTTTTTGCGGGCAAAGATTCGCAGCTCGACGGTGTTTCAGTCAAGCGGGGCGCGCCGGCGGCGAGTTGCGAGGGGCGCTTGCTCGGCGCCGAAGCCTCGCTCGAAGACGCCGCCCGGGCTGCCGCCGCCGAACTCGGCGCGGAAGCCGGCGGGTTGCTGACCCTCTACTACGGCGGCGCTCAGAAGGAGCGCGATGCGCGCCAAATAACAGCGGGCCTGCGTTCCGCGTTCCCCGAAGCGGATGTTGAATACTACTACGGCGGGCAAAGGTCGAGCGAATACGTGATTTCTCTTGAACGGTAAAGTCGAAAAGTCCGTACGCGTCGGTCGCGCTGGAGGTTCGTCGTGAACCCGCGCGACGCTAGCGCATCCGTGCGCGTCGCCATTGACGCGATGGGCGGGGACAACGCACCCGACGAAATCGTTGCCGGCGCCGTTTTGGCGCGGCGCGACGGTCTTGGAGAGATGGTGCTCGTCGGCGACGAGCCGCGCATCGCAAAGTTGCTCGCGCAACACCGCGCAAAAGATATCGAGATCGTTCACGCGCCTTCGGCCGTAGCGATGGACGCCAACCCGTCGCAGGTCGTGCGGACGAGCGATAAGACCTCGCTCGGCATCGCGATCAATCTCGTGCGGGAAGAGAAGGCGGACGCCGTGGTCTCGGCCGGTAATAGCGGGGCCTTCCTGGCAATCGCCTTGATTCGCCTGCGCACCATTCCCGGGATCGCACGGCCTGCGATCGCCGTCGTCTTTCCCGCGCGGGACGGTCCCGTCATCGTGCTCGACTCCGGCGCGAACGTCGACTGCAAACCCGAGTGGCTCGCGCAATTCGGTCTCATGGGCAGCGCGTACGCGAAGGCGGCGCTCGGCATCGAGAATCCGCGCGTCGCCATCGTCTCCGTCGGCGAAGAACGAGTCAAGGGCAACGCGCAAACGATCGAAGCTGCCGGCTACCTCGACCGCATGCCGGTGAATTTCATCGGAAACGTCGAGGGCAAAGACATCCTGTTCAATCACGCGGACGTCTGCGTGACGGACGGCTTCGTCGGCAACGTGATTTTGAAGTTGAGCGAGGGCGCGGCCGCGCTGCTCGGCGACATCGTCCTCACCGAGATCAAGCGCAGTTCGCCGCTCGTCAAACTGGGCGCGCTCATGGTGAAGCCGGCGCTGCGCCGCGTGCGCGATCGCGTCTCCTACGACAGCTTCGGCGGCGCGCCGCTCCTGGGTTTGCGCGGAAATTGCATCGTCGCGCACGGCCGGGCCAATCGCATCGCGGTGCGTTCGGCGATCCGGGCTGCGGTTGCCGAGGTACGCGAAGACGTCGTGGGGCGCATCGGCGAAATGATGGCGTCGCTCGACTTCTCCGACGCCCGCGAGGCGTAGCCGCTTGACTGTGAGTGTCGGCGTCGTCACGGACAGCACCGCCGACCTCGACGCCGGTTTGGCGGCGCGCTTCGGCATCGATGTCGTGCCGCTCTTCGTCAACTTCGGCGACGCGCGATATCGCGATGGCGTGGATCTGACGCGCGACGAGTTCTTCGATCGGATGCGCGCAGGCGGAACGTTGCCGACGACATCTCAGCCGACCGCCGCGACATTCGAAGACGCCTTTCGGCCGCATGTCGAAGCGGGCCGCGCGGTGGTTGGCATCTTCATTTCATCGAAGCTGTCGGGCACGATCAACGCCGCCCGCGCCGCGGCGGAACAGTTTCCCGGCGCCGACATTCGGCTCATCGACTCGCAGACGGTAACGGGCGGCTGCGCTCTGCTCGCGCTACGCGCCGGCGGCTTGGCCCAACTCGGAGCGAGCGCCGATGAGATCGTCGCCGCGGTCGAGACGGACCGCGCGCGGCAGCACGGCTATTGCACGGTGCCGGATCTCTCGCACGCCGAACGTTCGGGCCGGATCGGCAAGGCCCAAGCCATCCTGGGCGGCCTTCTGAAGATCGTTCCCTTGCTGACGTTTGCGAGCGGCGAAGTGGACGTTGCGGCGAAAGTGCGGACGTTCACGCGCGCCCAAGACGCGATGATCGACGCAACCATCAAGGAGATCGGCGACGTCGAAAAGTCGCGGATCATGGTACTGCACTCACATGCGCCTGAATCCGGACGGGCCGTGTTCGACCGTTTGCGCGAGAAGCTCGGCAGCGCCCCGGCCTTCATGGAGCTGGCCGAAGCGGGTCCCGCGATTTCGACGCACGCGGGTGAAGGAGCGGTCGGAATTTTTTCCGTCGCCGGCTGAATGAGCGGCCTGTACGTCCACCTCCCGTTTTGTCCGTACATTTGTCCGTACTGCGACTTTGCCAAGTGGCCGCATCGCCGCAGCGCCGCGGCGCGCTATCTCGATGCGCTCGCGGCCGAGACTGCACGCGCTCCAGCGTTTTCAGCGGAGACGATCTTTCTGGGGGGCGGCACGCCGAACACGTACGACCCCGCCGACATCGCCGCGCTCGTCGAGCGCTTGCGCGCGCGCTTTTTCGTGCCGGCCGGTGCAGAAATCACAAGCGAGCTCAATCCGGATCTCGAGCTATGCGAAGGCTTCGATGCCTATCGCGCAGCCGGCATCACCCGGCTGTCGTTCGGCGCGCAATCGTTCGTCGCGCCGGAACTCGAGATGCTCGGCAGACGTCATTCGCCCGACGACGTGCGGACCGCATTCGCCCGGGCGCGTGAGGCCGGGTTTGAGAATCTGTCGCTCGATTTGATTTTCGGCGCTCCCGGACAAACGACGGCATCGTGGGAAACGTCGCTAGACGCAGCGCTCGCACTCGAACCGCAGCACATCTCGACCTACGGCTTGACGATCGAAGACGGCACGCCGTTTCGCGCGTGGCAAGCGCGCGAACCGGAGGCGTTCGCCGACAACGAACTCGAGGCCGATCTGTACGGCCTCGCGATCGACCGCTTGGGCGCGGCAGGATACGAACACTATGAAATTTCCAATTTCGCGCGGCCAGGTTTCCGCTCGCGGCACAACGCCAACTATTGGGCGAACGGACCCTACCTTGGCCTCGGCGTCGGGGCAGCCTCGTTTCTGGGAGGCGTGCGTTCCGTCAATACGCGCGACCTCGACCGATATTGCGCCGCGGCCCTGGAGGGGTCGCCGATTCCCGTCAATTCGGAATGCCTGACGGGGACCGCGCGTGCCGGCGAAGCCGCCATGCTCGCCCTGCGGACCGCCGAGGGAGTTGAAACTCAGTCGTTCGCGGAACGGTACGGCATCGACTTTCTCACTCATTACGCCGAGGTTCTCAGCGAGATGCGCGCCGCCGGGCTCGTCGAATCGAGCCCTTCGCACGTCCGGCTCACCCGCCGCGGGCGGTTTGTCGCAAACGACGTCTGCGCGGCCTTCGTCACCGTACCATAGCCATGACGACCACAATTCTTCGAATGATCTTCGCGGCGGTGTTCGCGACGACGGGGTTTCTGCTCGGCAGCGAGGTGTACACGCACGTTCTGAGCTTGCACGTCGCGAGCCAGGTGTGGCTGGTCGTGTTGACGATCGTCGTGCCGGTCGTCGGCGCGGTGCTCGGCGTGTTCCTCGCACCGCTCGCGCAAGCGATTTTCGAAACGGAACTGAACGAAGTTGAAGGCATGATGGAACGCCTCGCTCCCGGCCAGCTGGTCGGCGGCGTGATCGGCATCATCGTCGGCCTGACGTTCGCGTTTCTGATCAAGACCGTGTTCTTCGAGTTCATCACCAACTCGGGCCGCTCGGGAGCCTACATCGCCAACGTCGTCTACATTGTGTTGAGCATCTTTGCGGCCTATCTCGGCGGCCGCGTCGGGTCGAAACAAACGCTGCCGAAGTTCGGGACGGTACCGGCTGCGCTGAAGCCGGAGGCGATGCCGAAGATCATCGACACGTCCGTGATTGTGGACGGCCGCATTCTCGATATCGTCGAAAGCGGATTCCTCGAAGGTCCGCTGATCGTGCCGCGCTTCGTGCTGCGGGAACTCCAATTGATTGCCGATTCTCTCGATGCGATGAAGCGCACGCGCGGCCGGCGCGGACTCGACGTGCTCGCAAAGCTCCAAGAGATGACGCCCATCAAGGTGGACGATCGCGACTACGACGACGCGGGCGGAGAGGTGGACGCCAAGCTCGTGCGCCTAGCGCGCGAGCGAAACGGAAAGCTCGTCACGAACGACTACAACCTCAACCGGGTCGCGCAAGTCGAAGGCGTCGCGGTACTCAATATCAACGAACTGGCGGGCGCCGTCAAACCGGCGGTGCTGCCCGGCGAGGAATTGCACGTCGCGATCGTTCGTGACGGCAAGGAGCCGCATCAGGGCGTCGGCTATCTCGACGATGGCACGATGATCGTGGTCGAAAACGGGCGCCGTTTGATCGGCGAAGACACCGACGTGCAGGTGACGAGCGTCCTGCAGACCGTGGCCGGCCGCATGATCTTCGCGAAGGTGAAGCGCTCGACGCAGGTTTCGGGTTAGGTGAGCCCCGGCACTATGGTGTGGGCTGCCGTCATCGTCGCGGCCGGACGCGGCGTGCGTTTCGGCGGCCCCAAGCAGCTGATCGAGGTCGGCGGCAGACCGCTCGTGTCGTGGTGCATCGAAACCTTCGGCAATCTCGATGAAATCGCAGAGATCGTGATTGCGACCGAACCCGAACACATGGACGGCATGGCCGAATTGGCCGGCCGCTACGCGCAAAACACGCCCAGCGTCGTCGTCGTCGGGGGTGCGACGCGTCAGGGCAGCACGCGCAACGGCATTCGCGCGGTTTCCGAACGGTGCGAGGCGGTGCTCGTCCACGACGGCGCGCGGCCGCTCGTCACCGCCGCCGACGTGCGCGCCGGGATGGCCGCGGTTGCCCCGGGGCGCGGTGCGGTGCTGGCGGCGCCGGTGGTGGATACGATCAAGGTCGTTCCGCGCGGGACGCGCACGGTGACGCAAACGCTCGATCGCGCGGATTTGTGGGCGGCGCAGACGCCGTAGTTCGCCATGCGCGCCGATCTCTTCGATGCGCACGTCGCGGCCGACCGCGAGGGCTTCGAGACGACCGACGACGTCGCGCTGCTCGAACGTTTCGGTTATGCGGTTGACGTCGTGCCGGCGACCGGCGAGAATTTCAAAGTGACCTTGCCGAGCGATCGCGACTTGGCGGAGACGATCTTGCGCGAGCGCCGCACGGCGGTCGTGCGATGAGCGTGCGAGTCGGCCACGGCTTCGACGCGCATCGTTTGGTGGAGGGCAGGCCGTTTGTACTCGGCGGCGTGCGCATCGAGCACGATCGCGGTCCGCTCGGACACTCGGACGCCGACGTGCTCGCGCACGCGCTGTGCGACGCGATCTTGGGCGCTTGCGCGCTCGGGGATCTCGGCGCGCATTTTCCCGATTCCGAGGCGAAGTGGAAAGATGCCGATTCGCTGCGCCTGCTTGCGGCGTGCATCGCGATGGCGCGCGAGCGGGGCTACGAACTTGGAAACGCCGATTGCACCGTCGTCGTCCAGGCGCCCAAGATCGGACCGCACGTCGCGGCGATTCGCGCGCGGCTGGCGGCGACGCTCGGCGTGCCGGACGATGCGGTTAGCGTGAAAGCCAAGTCGAGCGAGGGGATGGGATACACGGGCGACGGCTCGGGCATCGCGGCCTATGCCGTGGCCACGCTCGAGCGGCGGTCGCCGCGATGACGTTGGACCGTTCGGCGCTCGTCGAAGCGATGCAGCAGGCAGGCTATCTCGAGAACCCCGCGCCGCCCGCGGCCTTGCGCTGGGCCGACACGTTTTTGGAAGCGTACGGCGAGCGCATCGCCAGCGCGGTCGACGCCCTGCCGTACGTGGATGCGTTGCGTGCGGAGTCGGCGGTCGTGCCCGCGCTCGAACTGGAACGCCTGCGCAACCGTCAGGTGCTGTTCTTCCTGGACACCGTGAGCCAGTACGTGGACGATCAGTCCGAGTTGCGCGGCTTGCGTGTGGGCGACGACGTCCCCGCGATCGCCGATGAGTTCGGCATCGCTCGCGAGGACGCGTTGCGCGTTGTTCGCATGGCGCTGACGGGCCTCGAGGACGGACCGCCGCTCGAATTGCTCTTTCCGCTGCTCGGTCACGACCGGATCATGATGCGCATCGGCGCGATCAGCTCGCATCTCTTGCACGGCCGGGGTCTCGAACCGATCCGGTTTGGACCCGACGGCAAGCCCTTCGAGACCATCGAGGCGAAGAAGCCCTCGTGACTCTCCGAGCAGGGCGCGCTGTGCTCGACGCGATCCGCGCCGATCTCGAGGTGCCGGTAAAGAACGACCCATCCGCGCCGAGCTATCTCGAGGTCATTCTGGCGTATCCCGGCTTCCAAGCGGTGACGGCCTATCGGCTGCTGCACGTCTTGCAGGCTGCGGGGGTTCCGCTCGTTCCGCGCGTGCTCGCGAACGTCGTTCGCATGTTCACCGGGGTCGATATCCATCCGGGCGCGCAACTCGGCAAAGGGTTCTTCATCGATCACGGGACCGGGGTCGTAATCGGCGAGACGGTCGAAACGGGCGATAACATCACGCTCTTTCAGGGCGTCACCCTGGGCGGCACGACGACCAATCGCGTGAAGCGCCATCCGACGCTCGGGAACAACGTCACGATCGGCGCGAACGCGTCGGTTCTCGGACCGATCACGCTTGGCGACAATGTCAAAGTCGGCAGCGGCTCGGTCGTCGTCAAGGACGTGCCGGCCAATTCGACGGTCGTCGGCATCCCCGCGAAGGTCGTGTTGCAAGACGGACAACCCGTGCGCATGCCGGTTCCGGCGGCGCAGCAATCCGAAGTCGCCGACGCGCAGACCTACATGATTCGCCAACTCTCCGACAAAGTGGCGGCACTCGAAAAGCGGCTCAACGATCTCGCCGGAACGAGTGCCTCGTACGACGATGTCGCGATCTAGGGAGCATCGCCTTCGGCTCTACAACACGCGAACCGGAACGACTGAAGCCTTCGCCCCGCTGCGGCCTGACGGCGTGCGCGTCTACGTCTGCGGACTGACGCCTTCGGCGGAAGCCCATCTCGGACACGCGCGTTCTTTCATGTTTTTCGACGTCGTCCGAAGGTATCTCGTGCACCTCGGGTACCGCGTCAAGTACGTGCAGAACGTGACCGACATCGACGACCGCTCGATCGCAACCGCGCGCGAAACCGGCCGGGACTGGCGCGAGATCGTCGAGTCGTTCTTCGCCTCGTTCAAGCGTTCGATGACGCGGTTGCACGTGCTCGAACCGGACGTCGAACCGCGTGCGACAGCGTACATCTCCGAGATCATCGAGATGATCGACGCGCTGATCGACGCCGGCCACGCTTACGTCGTGGACGACGGCATCTATTACAAGGTAAAGTCGTTTCCGCGCTACGGCGCGCTCTCGGGGCGGAATGTGGACGAGCTGCTGGTCGGCGCGCGCATCGCCGCCGACGAAAACAAAGAAGACCCGCTCGACTTCGCGCTCTGGAAGTTTCAGAAGCCGGGGGAACCCGCCTGGCCGTCGCCGTGGGGCGATGGGCGGCCGGGCTGGCACATCGAGTGTTCGGCGATGTCCCGGGCGCTGCTCGGCGAGCCGTTCGACATTCACGGCGGCGGGTACGACCTCGTGTTTCCCCATCACGAAAACGAAATCGCGCAGAGCGAGCCGCTCATGGCCAAGCCGCCGATGGCGAACGTCTGGATGCACGGCGGGCTGCTCCAATTCGACGGTAAGAAGATGTCGAAGTCGCTGGGCAACTTCGAGCCGCTCTCGCAACTCCTCGATCGCCACGACGCCCAAGCGATTCGATTGCTGTTCTTGCAGACCGGGTATCGCAAGCCGATGAATTTCACCGAAGAGTCGGTGCACGGGTCGGGGACGGCGTTACGCCGGCTGCTCGGCGCGTACGACGCATTGAAGGCCGTGCCACCTTCGGCGCAGCGCGAGACGATCGCCGCGAGCTCGCTCTCGGAGTACGAGCGGCGCTTTTACGATGCGATGGACGACGATCTCAATACGTCGGGCGCGGTATCGGTCTTGTTCGATCTCGCGGCTGCGGCGAACGGCTTTCTCGAACGCGGTGCGGCTTCGCATGCCGCGGGGTTCTTGCATGAGAAAATGACGTTGTTGGGCATTTCGCCGTCCGAGCGCTCCGCTGCGTTCGATGCGTCGCGCGTCGAAGAACGGCAGGTCACGGTGACGTTGGCCGGCGGCAGGAGCTTGGACGCATACGTTCTGCGCGGTCCGGAGGATGCCGACCGACGGCTCGGAGCGGCACTCGCAGAACGGCTGCTGTCGGCCGCGGGCGAACTGGCGCCGTTGAACGGGAGCGTCGGTGACGATATTCGCGCGTTGATCGTGGAACGGGCGCGCGCCAAAGGCGACAAAGATTTTGCGCGCGCGGACGCATTGCGCGCGGCGCTGGCCGCAGCCGGCATTACGCTTAAGGATCGGAAAGATGGGGTCGAATGGAACGTCGACGCGTAGAGCCCCGCGGGCGGCACCGGCGGGATGCACTCGACCTCGACGACGTCATGTACGGAATTCATGCCGTTGAAGAGGCGCTCGATGCCGGTGAGAAATTGCGGCGCATTTATATCGGCGACGACCGCAAGCGGGATCCCGCGCTGCGCAAACTGATCGAGCGCGCGACCGAAGCCGGAATTCCGCTGCGCTTCGAGCACCGCTCGTTTTTCGCGCAGTTTCCCTACCGCGCGCATCAGAGCGTCGTTGCCTTCGGCACGCCGTTTGAATACGTCGCTCTCGATGAAGCGATCGCGCTGCCGGCGGCGCGCGGCACGCGCCTGTATGTCGTCCTCGACCACATCACCGATCCGCACAACGCGGGCGCGATCGTGCGGTCGGCCGAGTGCGCGGGCGCCACAGCCATCGTGTTGCCCGAGCGGCGTTCGGCCGGCATCAACGCCACGGTTCGGAAGGCGGCGGCCGGGGCGACTGCCCATTTGCCGGTTGCCCGAGTCGCCAACGTCGCCGGCGCCCTGCGGACCATGAAGAAGGCCGGAATCTGGGTCGCGGGTGCCGCCACGGGTCCCGACGCCGTCCAATTCACGGCGGCCGACTTCCGGCGCGACCTCGCGATCGTGGTCGGCGCCGAGGGGACCGGGATCTCGACCGTGGTCCGCAAGGAGTGCGACTACCTGGTCCAGATCCCACTGCACGGCCGAATCGAGTCCCTGAACGCCTCAGTGGCGGCCGGGATACTGCTCTTTGAGGCCGTCCGCCAGAGGGCCGAGGGCGCCTGAGGCCTCGGACTTGGAAAAAGGACCCTCTTAGGGCGACTTTTTCGCCTTGACGCTCTAGCAGGACCCTCCTATACTCATAAGGATGCGGACGGCTCGACGGGCTCCGGCCCGCGATTTCGACCCATCGGTATAAGGGAGTATGACGAATATGGGGGTTGCGCAAAGCGCGACCGAGGCTCTCGACTATCACGAGAGAGCCGACGAAGACCTGGTGTCGTGCGCGAAGACGGGCGACAACCTGGCGATGGAATTCTTGCTCAACAAGTACAAGAATTTCGTGCGCATCAAGGCCAAAAGTTACTTTTTGATCGGCGCCGACCGCGAGGACATCATCCAAGAAGGGATGATCGGGCTCTATAAGGCCGTCCGCGACTTCAAAGCCGACAAACTTTCGAGCTTCCGCGCCTTCGCCGAGCTGTGCATCACGCGGCAGATCATCACGGCGATCAAGACGGCGACGCGGCAGAAGCATATTCCGCTCAATCAGTACATCTCGCTGAACAAACCCATCTACGACGAGGACAGCGAACGCACGCTGCTCGACGTCATGGCCTCGCAGAAGACTTCGGATCCCGAGGAGCTCGTGATCAATCAAGAGGTCTCGGAAGACATCAAGGAGCGCATCCAAGAGAATCTTTCCGATCTCGAATCGCAAGTGCTCCTCTCGTACCTCGAAGGGAAGAGCTATCAAGAGATGGCGCGCGATCTCAACCGCCACGTGAAGTCCATCGACAACGCGTTGCAGCGCGTCAAGCGCAAGATCGAGAAGAATCTCGCGGAGATCGAATTGCCGTAAAGGCACGACCCTTCGGAAACAGAGGGCGCCGCAAGGCGCCCTTTCTTTTTGTACGAGATGGTTAACGAGTGTGCCATACTGGTGGCACACAAACGTGTTAGCATTCTCATATGAGAAAGATGCCAGCTTCGCGACCGTGCGCGGCCGCGTGTGGAAACATTTTAAAGCGAACGCGCCGTACGGACAAGTACTGCTCGCTCAAGTGCCAGGCCGCCGAAGCGCGACGGCTGCGGGTTGAAAGGTTCTTGGCGGGATTGTATCCGGCATACGGAGCGCGTTACGCGAACAAATTCTTGCGCTCGTGGCTCGTGGCGACGCACGGTGAGAAATGCTCGAAATGCGGATGGGCCCAGATCAATACGACCCTCGGACGTTGCCCGGTCGAAGTCGATCACGTGGACGGCGACTGGCGCAACAATAGCCCCGACAACGTTCGGCTACTGTGCCCGAACTGCCATGCGCTAACGCTGCGCTTCCGAGCGCTGAACCGCGGCCGCGGAAGAGAACTCGGGCGCGTTACCGAACCACCCGCAGACGCGCCGACGTAGCTCAGTTGGTAGAGCGCCGACCTTGTAAGTCGGGGGTCATCGGTTCGATCCCGATCGTCGGCTCATTCCTCTCGCGCGCCTGCGGGGCAGATATCGACTCAAAGAATCGCCGCGTTGCCCTCACGTACGCGCTCGCGCTCGGCCTGTCGCTGGCAACGCTCATCTCGGGCTGGACGCTCTTCGGCGACTTCAACGACTTCCGCACGACGTATTGCACGGCGAAGGTGGCGCTGCAGCGGGCCGACCCGTATACGGTCGAGCCCATCCGCTCGTGTCAACGAGGGATTGCGCGAAACGGCGATTTCAAGCGCGCCGAATTCGTGCAGACCGGAACTATCCCGCCGTATGCGCTCTGGCTTTTCGCGCCGTTTGCCGTCTTGCCGTTCGCGTGGGCGGCAGCGCTCTACGGCCTCTTCATTGCGGGCTGTACCGTTGCGACCGTCGGGGCCGCGCGCAAACTGTCAACATTACCACTATGGGCGCTTGCTCTTGCGATCGGCTCGTCCGACGGGCTCACGAGCCTCATCAACGGGCAGTTGGTTCCGATCGCGCTTTTGGCGGCGGCGCTTTCTGCCTTGTGGCTCAGGGAGCGGCGATACGATCGCGCTGCAATCGCGGCGGCGTGCACGATGCTCGAACCGCATCTCGGCGTGCTGGTCTGCGTATCGGCCTTCATTTGGGTGCCGCAGATGCGGCGCATACTCGGAGGCGCGGCCGTTTTGCTTGCGGTGCTTTCGGTTGCGACCGCCGGCCTGAGACTGAGCGCCGAGTACGTTACGCAGGCGATTCCGGCGCAAGTTCATGCCGAGGTCGCATACGCCGGCCAATACAGCGTCGCATCGCTGGCATACGACCTTGGCCTGCCCGAATCGGTCGACGCGATTCTGGGCGGCATCTTTTCGCTCGCCATGGGCGCGGCCGGCATTTGGATGGCCGGCCTCATCGCACGCCGTCACGGCTTGGCGGCGGCGATCGTCGTCATTCCGCCGGCCTTTTCGTTGCTCGGTGCGTACACGCACCTGCCGCCATTCGCCTTTGTCGTTCTGGCCGCAGTCGTGTTAATGTCTGTGACCCGAAGCGCGCCATTGTGGGGGGCGATCGTTCTGTGCGCCGTCCCCTGGGGAATGCTGGTGAACTATGCGGGCGGACCGCTTACGGCGGCGCTGATTAGCGGCGGCTTGGTCGCAGCGGCTGCGCCTTCGGCGACTGCGCTTCGCGCGTTTGCGGCGTCGCTCACGGCCTTCGCGTTCTTATGGGTGCTGCGCAGCATCCCGAACGCGACGGCGCCTGCCGGCGCGGCGTCGATTCTCCCCGCCGGCGCTCTAGCGGCCGATCAGTGGTCGGCGATCGTCCACGCTCAGCATCCGTTCCGTCCGTGGTGGCTTCTCGTAAAGCTGCCGACGTGGGGCGGCGCGGTAGCGTTTGCGTACGCGTCCGCTAGGGCGGCCCTACGAGAAAAATATGGAGCCCTCGCCGGGAATTGAACCCGGGGCCTACACATTACCAATGTGTCGCTCTACCGCTGAGCTACAAGGGCTTAAGTTTTTGGAGCGGGTGGCGAGAATCGAACTCGCGCTGTCTGCTTGGAAGGCAGAAGCACTACCACTATGCAACACCCGCGGTTTTTTTGGTGGGCAGGGCTGGATTCGAACCAGCGTAGCGCTTTCGCGCGCCGAATTTACAGTCCGGTGCCTTTAACCACTCGACCACCTACCCATGTCGGCTTTCCGGCCGACGCATTTTACCGTTCTACCCCCGCGGCTCCTTGCTTCGTGCGTCGGAGGCCCATAAATTACGCTTGCTTGAAGATGCAGTGCGCGATAGACCCGTGGGAAGACGCCTGCGCCAGAGGGCGCGCACCTCGCGACCACGTCCTTTATTGCGCGCTCCATACGTCGGCGTAAGCGCGTGGCAGTTTCGGCACAGCACGATCAGGTTGTGCGGCCGGACGTTGCGCCAATCGCCGTCAAGGTGCTCCAACTCGAGCGGAACGCGTCCGGTCGCAGCATGGCGCTGCGACCACCCGCAACGCTCGCATCGCTCACCACATCGTTCGATCAGGTAGTTGCGGAGAAAAGAACCGTTCCCGCCGGTGACGGGACTTGCAGGATACTCCCCGCGGAGGAAGAGCTCGACCCGCTCTGTTTTGCGGCAACGCATCGAACAGTAGCGGGCGGCCGGCGTTTTGCACTCCGCGCCGCAGCCCGCTTTGCACGACGCGCGTGGTTTCTTAGGATTCATCACTCGATGCTAAGGCTCGGGTGTGCCAGCACCCTGGCACTCGAAAAACATCCGTCCGGAAAAATCAGGATTCAAGGCTCCCTGAAACCGTTGACAGTGCGCACATGCGCAGCGCTCAGTGACGCTGATCACTCAGGGAAACTTACCACGCAATTCCCAGCCGTCCGATACGTACGGTATGAGACGTGCCTTGTTATTTCTGCGCGACGACGGCGCGCAAGGTCTTACGGAGTTCGCCTTGATCATCGCCCTAGTCGCGATCGTCGGCATGATCGCGCTCAACGCGCTCGGGAACAAAGGCGGCAACTCCCTGCAGAACGCCTCCAACCAGCTCTCGTAACTTCGCGGCTCAGCGCGAGCCGAGCATCCACTGAAACAAGAACTGGCGGAAGATCTGGGTTTCGTTCGGTCCGGCGGGATCGTTGTAGTTGTTGCCGTCGTGAGCGTGAACAGCCGCGTTAAGCCGGCGGCCGTTCCTCTGCGGGAAGGGCCCGTATGCCATCGTGGGGGCGGCCCACCAGAGCCTCGCCCTCGCTGACCGGGAGCTGGTGGTGACGCCGTACGCCGTGGGGGGGCGAGGACTTCGGGCGCACCCACGGAGCCATACGGTGCGTCCGCGCACTCGCTTGGTAGGCCACGAGCACGAGCGCCGCAATTGCGGCCAGTCCGACGAGACGTTGGATCATACCGGGTCGTGCGCTCCTTGAACGATCATCGCCTCGCTGATTTCTCGCGCGCGGCGAAGGGTCGCGGCGTCGCCGATCTCGCAGCCGGACGCGATCAGCTTCTGGAGTTCTTCATCGAACCAGCGCGTGATGTCGGCGGCCGAATGCATGCCGTGGCGAACGCGCTGGGCGATCATGAGGCGGTAGATTCGGTCCGTCGCAAGATCTTCCATGTAGCCGTCCAGCAAGCTCGCACCCAAACCGTTGAGGTAGCCGTTGCGATACCGGATGACGGTGCGAATCGCATCCCGCGTCCCCTCTGCGGTTTTCGCGCCGATGCCCGTAGGCGCGGGGCGAAGATCGGGGTGCTGCACGAAATCCGGCCGATACGACGCTAGTTGATTGGGAAACGGAAATTGTTCGACCGCGATCGCGTTTTGATCCGGATGGCCGGTCCAGGCTCCGTCCATCAGGCAGTCGGCTTCGTTCTTCTTGTCCTCGGCAAGCACGCGCAAGGCACGTGCGTTCAACTCCGGATCTTCGCGACTCGGGAAGAGCGCCGTCATGCCGCCGACGGCGAGCAAGCCGTGTTTGTGCGCGATGGACGGCAGCAACCGCCGCAGGTTTTGAAAGAACGGGACGTCGTGCGGAATCGTGTTCCGGTCCGGCAGCACCCACGCCGGATCGGCGAGTTTGAAATGGATGAGGCTCGCCATGTAGTCCCAGCGCCCGAGGTCGAGCCCGAGAATGTGCTCCCGCAAATTGAAAGCGAACTCTTCGAGCTCGTACGCGAGCGGGTGCGCTTCGCACAGCGCCATGCACTTGATCGCGTCCGGGGCCAGGCCTTTGGCTTTCGCGAGCGAGCGGAACACGTCGCGCCACCACAGCGCTTCCTCGGCCGATTCCGATTTCGGAATGTAAATGCAGAGCGGATGCGCGAGCCGTGCGAAGTCGAGCCCATAGACGAGCAGCGCGAGATCGAACAATGCGGCGGACGTGGTTTCTTCCGGGAAGATCCCCGCCTGATGCATGTGCAGGCCGCGCACGCGGACCCAGGTGACGATCGGCGACGGCGTGATGCCGACGCGCGTGCCGCGCTTGCGGTCGTCGTAAGCCAGTTCGCCGTACAGCGCGCGCACGACGTTCTCGCTGCCGAGCATAGCGCGCTCCCACTCATTGGCCATCGAGTCTTCCAAATCGAGCATGACGCCGGGCGCGCCTGAATTGAGCAGCTTGACGCACAACTCGGCGTCGTCGGCCGGGCCGGTCATTTGATTGCGCTGGTCACGGCACCAGGCGGGCAGCTCTATGCGCCAGTCGCCGGTGGTGGCTTCCGAAGGCGGCAAGAAATCCGGCAGGTCGCCGTGGAGGGCGCGTTCGAGCGCCTTGGCGCGCCGCGCTACCAAAGCGATCTGGCGGCCCGAGAATTCGGCGTGCAGGGCACGATAGAACGCGCCGAAGCCCGGCGCGAGGTCGCGTTCGAGATCGAAGCCTGAGGGCGCCGCGTTCATCGGCGGGATCGCGCTCTGAAGAAGCATGGGGTCCTCGCTCGGCCTGGAGACTTCGGAGCGAAGCCTACCTATATGCGATTCGCCCTAATGGACGGTTTTCTTTTTCTTCCCTTGGCGCGGCAACTGAAACTTTGTTGGGGACTGCGAGCACGATGGCACCGGCCACGAGCGCGGCGAGTCCGAGCCAATTCGGCAGTTTGGCCAGATCGAAGGCCGACGCGTTGCTGGTCGCAACGGTCCGCACGTACAGATCCCAACTCGCCTGGGCGAGCGCGGCCGGATCGTAGTGCAGGGCCAGGATGCGGCTCGCGTCCGGGACGCGCTCGTGCACGAGCGCGGCCGCGAGGCTTGCGAAGCCGTAGGTCGCGGCCCCAGCGACCGCCGACGCGAGCGGACGCGCGCGAAAAAGTGTGTGGGCCAGCGCTGCTGCCGCGGCAGCAGCGAACAAGGGAAAGGCCGTGCCGAGGCTCGCGAACTGCACGAACGGGATTGCCAGTCCCGCGATTGCCGCCGCCCACACGGTGCGGAGCTGCGGTGCGCGCGCGAACAGCAAGAACGCGGCGGGAAGCGCGGCCGCGAGTTGCACGACGTGCACGAATGGGCCCCCGAATACCGCAAGCGCGCACGGTACTGCGACCAGCAACCCGGGCGCGCACAAGCGCTTGGCAAGCCGCGGCGCCAGCGCGATACCGAGCGCGACCATCGCGACGTACGACACGTTTCCAAGCATGAGCGCCGGCGCGTCGGCGACGCCTGCGCGATGTAAGACGTACGTCAGGCTGAATTGTTTTTGGCTGACGATCTCCGCCATCGCGTGCGCCGGCAAGACCTCGCGCACGTATTCGATGCAGCGGGCCGCTCCGAGCAGCGCGAACGAGACGCCCGCGAAGAGGGCGGCGGCGAGGGACAGCGGCAGGCGCGCTTTCGGTCGAAAAACGAACAGCGCGATGCAGGCGGGCAAGCCGAGGTGCGGCTCGATCGTGGCTAGCGCCGCGGCAACGGCGGCCGCGCGGTCGCGCGCGGCTTCGACGTGCGCGACGGCCAGGACGATCGCTGCGATTGCGACCGGTGCGATCTGCCCGAGCGTCAGCGACGCGAGGCCGTCGACGAGACCGAACGCGGCGACGAGCGCGAGCGTCGAAACGCCGGTGAGACGGCGCATCGCGACGATCGTGAACGCGAAGGCGAGCGCGGACAAGAGCGTCCACACAACGGCCGCGACGTCGTACGGCAAACGCGCGAGCAGCGCAAACGGTGCGAGCGCGTACGGTGGGAGCGGCGCGGGCACGCTCAAGTTCGCCGGCGCACGGTTGAGCGCGGCCGCTCGCGGCGCGCGTTCGCAAGCGCCAAGGGGTTCCGCGCGATAGGGATCGGCGCCGCGGTCGATTGCGGCGCCCGCGCAATAGAACGCGTTGAAATCGCGCATCAGATTTTGCGGCCGCGCGGCGGGCCATAGCCACAGCAGCGCGGCGACCGCAACGGCCGCCGCGACCCACGGACCCCGGGGCGGGGCGAAGGCGCTCACCTTTCAGTCATCGGACGAAATCGCGGCGGGCCGAGGATGTGACCCGGCTCACGCTTTACGCGCAGCGCAAGGTCCCGCAGGAGCGGGCGAGAGAAGCGAGCTTGCGTGCACGGCGGGTGCACACGTCCATCCATGGAAGGAAGGCGCTCGAAGGGCTCTCGGCGCGGCCGGGGGCTCTTCGTGTTTTCCTGGGCATCTTTCTGCCGAAGCGAAGGGTCGCGCCCGCTGCCCGCGATAGTCGTAGGCAAAGCCGAATGCGAGGTTCCCGATGGCGACGATCGCGCAAGTCGAGCGGCAGATTTTCGAACGCGAAGGTTTTCGCGTCCGCTTGGCGCCCCTGAACGAAAAAGTGAAAGCGATCCCGCCCTACGAGTTTTCGGCGATGGCGCCGCAGCGCTGGCGCGTTTCCGACTGGAAGACGTATCGGCTCACGCGCTACATCACCGTGCTGCGCGGCGTGACGGTACTGCGCGGCGACGGCAGCGACGTCGGACGCGACATGCAACTCGGCAATCTCCGCGACACCTACTACGAAGCGGACTACGGTCCCGTGCGCGCGCCGGAGGGCGACGACGACGAAAAAGTCATCGACTTGGCGGCGCGCAAGGCGGAACCGCGGCGCTCGCTCAATCGTCCGAAAAACCCGCGCCGCTGACCTTTTCCGCGCGCCTCAACTGGCTTTCCATTTTTCTCGGCCTCGTGGTCTGGGAAGCGATCGCACGGCGTTTGCCGCACATCGTGCTCCCGCCGCCGTCGATCGTGCTCGTGCGGCTGGCCCAGGATCTGCTCTCGGGAAAACTCGTCGTCGCCCTGCTCGGTTCGCTGGAAGCGCTCGTGCTCGGACTCGCGTTGACGATCGTCATCGGCGTTCCGCTCGGCTTCGCGCTCGGGCGCAATCGAACGCTGGCCGAGATGTTCGACCCGGTGCTCAATGCGCTCTACGCGATTCCGCCCGTGGCCTTCGTGCCGTTCTTGGTGATCTGGTTCGGGCTGCATTTGCCGGCGCGCATCGCGCTCGTATTTCTCATGTCGGTTTTCGAAGTGACGGTAGCGGTTTCGGTGGGTGCGCGCGAGGTCAATCCGCGTTTGATCGACGTCGGCCGTTCCTTCGGCGCGCGCGGTTTTGAATTGACGCGCAAGGTGGTCTTCCCGGCCGCGTTACCGTTCGTCTTTGCGGGCGTGCGGATCGGACTCGTGCGCGCGATCAACGGCACGATCACGGCCGAGCTCTTTTTTGCGGCGATCAACTTGGGCGCGATCATGAATGAGGACGCCACCCGCTTCGACACCGCCGGTCTGCTGACGGTCATCGTGTTGCTTGCGCTCCTCGGCTTGGCTGCGCAAGCCGCGTTCGCGCGTCTGGAAGCCCGCATCGTGCCGTGGCACCTCCGGCCGGCCGCATGAAACGATCCTTGCTGCCGCTGGGGGGCATCGCGCTCGTGCTCTTGTTGTGGGAAGTCGCGGGACGGAGGCTGGGCGACGCTTTACTGGCTCCGCCGTCCGCGGTGATCGTGCAATTCGTACCGCAACTGTTCGACGGCAGCGTGCTACCCGTGCTGGCCGACTCGCTGCGTCAGATGCTGATCGGGTTCGGGCTCGCGTATGCTTTCGGCGTACCGGCCGGCGTGCTGATGGCGCGCTCGCGGACGTTCGACGCGCTCGCCCATCCGTGGCTGAGCATGGGCATCGTGACCTCGATCGCAGCGCTCGTGCCGCTGTTCATCCTGATGTTCGGCACGGGCTTTTCGTTCCGCGTCTCGATCGTGTTCTTTGCAGCCGTGTGGTTTGTGGCGCTCACGGTCTATCAAGGAGCGCGCGGCATCGACCCGCGCTGGCTCGAAGTCGGCCGCGCGTTCGAGGCCGGCCCGCTGCAAAGTTTCTGGAAGATCATGCTGCCGGCGCTCTGCCCCTACTTGATCATCGCCGCGCGCATCGGCGTGCTCCATGCGATCCGTGCGATGGTCGTCGCGGAAACTTTCGTCGTCGTCGGCTACGGTGCGCTCATCCACAACAGCGGGCTCTCGGTTTCGACCGCACCGCTGCTCGGCTTGCTTCTCGTCCTCATGGCGCTCGGCGCCCTTGCGACGTGGATCCTTCGCAGAGCCTCGTCGTGGATCGCCCCGTGGTACCAAGAGCGCGCGAGCGCGTAGCGAAGGACCCTATCTACCAGAACGAAGGAGTGCCCATGCCAATCCGCCGTCGCGATGCCTTGAAGCTACTCTCCGCGGGGGCGGGCGCCGGGCTCTTGGGCTCGCTGCCCCTGCCCGGCGCGAGCAAAGACCCGGACCGCATCATGGACATCGAGTTGCTCGGTTTTCAACTTGCGATCCATATTCCGGGAACCGCGGCGGTCATCGAGGGGCTTCCGGCGATGGGCGGTTACGGCGCGCCGAAGGTCGCGCGCATCGACCAGATCCGGACCTCCGTTTCGAATCTCGTCGCCGGCAGCACCGAGATGGTCGAGACCGGCCCGACCGGCATTTTGGGAGCGACCGAACAGGGCGGCGATCTGAAGATTCTCGGGTACTTTTACCGCAATACGAGCTTGATCTTCGTGGTCAACTCCGATCGCATCAAGGACTACAAGGATCTCGAAAAGCCCGAGAACGTCGTCGCCGTCAATGGAAAGGGCGACATCACGCACGTGATGCTGCTCGGCCCGCTGATCAAACGCGGCGTGGACGTCAACAAGCTGACGATCGTCGAAATCGGCGGTTCCGGCGGCCGGCTGCGCGCGCTTTTGTCGGGTCGCGTGCAAGCGGTGCCGATCCATTTCGATCAAGCCGCCGACGTGCTCAAGCAAGGGCCGTACAAGGTGCTCTTCCAGCCGTGGGACTTCTACCGGCTTTGGGTCAACGAAGTGTGGGCTTGTTCCGGCGCATGGCTGAAGAAGCCGGGCAACGGCCGCGCCGCAATTGACGTGCTCAAAGCGACGACCGCGGCATTTCGCCGCGCGAACCGCGATTACAATTGGTACGCGCAAATGTACCGTAAGTACGCGACCGTTCCAAAAGCAAACGAAACGACCGACGAAGTGCTCAAGCCGCTGTGGCACAAATTGGTCAACGACGTGCGAGCGTGGCCCGACTACAACATCTTGACGGCCAACGACATGCGCGACCTGTTGCCGCTGTATAAAGCGGTGGGCGACATCAAGGGAACCGTCAACGCCAAGGACGTCATCGACCACTCCTATGCGGAACAAGCAATGAAAGAGCTGCGAAAGCAGGGCCTTTGATCGCTGGGGGGCCGAAGCTCGAAGTCCGCAATCTCTCGAAAAATTTTCGCCGAAGCAAAGGCGAGCCGATCTGCGCGATCGACGATCTCTCGCTCGAGGTCGCGGATCTCGAGTTCTTGGCGATCATCGGACCGAGCGGCTGCGGCAAATCGACGTTCCTGCGCATCGTCGACGGGCTGATTCCGCCGGATGCCGGTGCCATCTACGTGAACGGCATGGCAGTAACCGGTCCCGGCCAGGGGCGAGGCATGGTCTTTCAAAGCTTCGATCTCTTCCCGTGGCGCAGCGCCATCAAAAACGTTGAGTTCGGCCTCGAGCTTCGCGGCGTGCCTGCGCCCGAGCGGCGCCAAGCGGCCCGCGACTACATTGCGCTCGTCGGGCTGCAAGGCTTCGAAGATTCGTATCCGCACGAATTGAGCGGCGGCATGCAGCAGCGGGTGGGCCTTGCGCGCGCGCTCGCGATTAAACCCGAGGTCTTGCTGATGGACGAGCCCTTCGGCTCGCTCGACGTCCAGACGCGCGACCTGCTGCAGGATCAATTGCTGCACATCTGGGAGCGCGACAAGAAGACGGCGATCTTCGTGACTCACAGCATTGAGGAAGCGATTTACTTGGCCGACCGGATTCTCGTGTTCTCGGCGCGTCCGGCCCGGATCGAATTATCGGTCACGGTACCGTTTTCGCGTCCGCGCAACGAAGAAATGAAAACGAGCCCGGAGTTTCTCGAGATTCGGCGCACCATTTGGAACGTGCTCAAAAAAGACGCGCTGGCCGAGGAACATTTGGAGTCGTCAAGCTAGCTGCCAACGAGGGTAAAACATGACCACCGCAATCGCGACAAAAGAATACCGCCTGCTCTCCACGAGCGGCTTGCTCGGCTACGGTTTTCCCGAGGCATCGCTTCAGGCGGGCGTCGCCGCCAAACCGCACATGATCGGCGTGGACGGCGGCAGCACCGACCCCGGGCCGTACTATCTCGGTTCGGGGAAAACCGTCAACTCGCGCCGCGCGATGAAGCGCATCTGAAATCGA
>JACRTZ010000288.1 GCA_014304965.1 Vulcanimicrobiota bacterium
GAGGTACGCCGCGCGCGCGGCATACAGCTCGACGAGCCGGGGCGTGCGGTCGCGATCGCCTGCGTACCAGGCCGATGCGGCAAATCGCGTTGCGGCGGCGCCGAAGTCGCGCGCCGCAGTGCGATCGCCCGCGTGCCCGGCGATCTCCGCGAGCGCGAGATTGAGGCCGGCAAGCTCCGCTGACAGTGCGAGCTTTCGCGCCAACGCTTCGCCCTGCTCGGCGTAGTCGCGTGCGGCCGCAACGTCCCCCCACAGCAGCGCGCAGCGTGCATACCATGCAAGCGTGTTCGCGAGCAGTACGACATGCTCGCCGCCTTCCAATTCGCGAAGGACGCGGTTGAGGGCAGCGTCGGCGCCGGCGAAGTCGCCTGCCGCCGTCGCCGCGTACGCCTCGAGCGCGGCTCCGCGCGCGTCGCGAATCACGTCGCCGGCCGCAAGCTCGCGCGCCGCGCGCGCGGACGCGCGCGCTTCCGTATAGTCGTGACGCAGCGCGTGCGCCCATCCCGCGAACGTGCGAACGTCCGATTCCAAGAGCGGTCCGGCGTCGCGAGCGAACGATCGCAGATCGTCGAGTTCGGCCAGTGCCAGCGGTTCGCGGCGCGCTAAACGGTCTTCGGTCAGCAGGGCGCGCAGCGCGAGCACGCCGCGCTCGTCGCCGGCGTCGGAACCCGAGCGCAACGCGTGTTCGAACAATTCTGCCGCGCCGGGCTCGCCGCGTTGGCGCGCGAGCATTCCTTCGAGTTGCGCCCGAACCGACTCAGCGGTCGCGTCGGTCGCCGCGATCTTTCGCGCGAGCTGCACCGCCCGTTCGCCGTGACCGTTCGCAAACAAGTCGTACGCATGCGTCCGCAGAAAGCGGATGGTCCCCGGCGTATCCTCGGCATGTTCCCAATGAAAGAGCGCCGGCGAAATGGCGTGCGCCGCTTCCGAAGCGAGCGCGGCGCGGCGGTTCAGTTCTGCCAGCGCGACGGCTCCCCGTTCGCCGTTCACGCGTTCGAGCAGCGCATCGCGGAGTAGCGAATGGACGCGAAAGCGGTTGCCGGGCAGAACCTCGAGCATCGTTCCGGCGCGCTGCAAGTCGCGCAGACGTCGAACGGCGTCCGGTAATTGGGGATCACGATCGAGAATGTCGGGCGCGAGCGTTTGATAGACGCAGGTCGCTTCGAGAAACGCCTGGAGCGGTGCGGGGAGATCGCGGAGCGACGCCTCGATGAGGTACGCGGTCGCCGCGTTGAGAGTTCCATGCGCCGACGGGATCGGACGGTTGCCGCCCGAGAGCGTCAGCGCCAGGCCGGCAGGCCACCCTTCGAACTGCAGCCGGATGCGTTCGAGTTCGTGCGACGGGACCGCGACGTCGAGCGCACGCGCGAGCGCAGCGGTTTCCATCGTATCGAAGCGCAAGCGGTCGGCCTCGACGATCGTGGCATCGCCGTGAGCCATCCACTCGCCCAACGGGATGTCCGGAAGGCGGCGACCGAGCAGCACGATGCGAACGCGCGCCGGCAGCGTGCGCATCGCGCCTCGCAAGAACTCCGCGAAGGTCGGATCGTCGGCGAGAAAATGCGCGTCGTCAATGACGAGCGTGAGCGGCGCGCCCGCGTTGTGCAGTTCCGATCCGAAACTCGCGCCCAAGCGCTGCGCCCACGCGCCGCCTGCGCCCCGCGGCCTACGCACCGCGAGTGCTAACGTCACCCTTCCGAAATCCGGCCGCAGCCGGCGAATCTCGTTGATGAGCGGCGCCGCGAATTCCGCGCTCTCCCAGGGTTGCGCAACGTACCAGATGGCGTCGGGGGCGTCTGTTAGCGCGAGACGTGCGAGCGACGTCTTGCCGTAGCCCGCAGCCGCGACGACTGCCGTGAGCAAATGGCCGCGGATGATTGCCTGCAGTTCGGCGACGAGGGCGGGGCGGCGGACCAGTGGGGCCGGCGTGGGGGCAGCCATTGCCGAGCGATTTCTCCGTAGTTCTACGGACGCCCGCGCGCGCCGCGGCCGCTACGCTCGGAGCAACCCGGCTCTGTGGAGACACGCATGGATTCGAACTCGGACCTGGAACTCGCGCCGCTCGAACGCGCTTCGAAATGGGAGCTGCTTGCCGGCGGGCGCGTCATGAATGCGGTCGGCGCGCTCGCCCTTGTGATCGGCGTCGGTTTCTTATTGAAGTACGCGTTCGACCGGAACTGGATCGACGTCATCGTTCGCATTTCCGGCGGCGTCGCATTCGGCGCGGCCATGCTCGGAGCCGGCGAGCTTTTGCGTCGGCGCGCCGTTTCGGATTGGTTTATCGGCGGTATCGTCGGCGCCGGGCTCGGCATCCTGTATCTTTCCGGCTACGCGGCATTTGAAGTTTATCACCTCGTGCCGTTCGGCGTCGCGTTTGCGTTCATGGCCGCGGTCACCGCGGCGGCGTTCGCATTGGCGAAACGCTACGATATCTTTGCGGTCGCGATCATCGGGTGGTTCGGCGGCTTCGCCACGCCGTTCTTCATGGGCGACCTCGTCGCGAACGAGCTCGGCCTCGGTGCGTACTTGTTGTTCTTGGATGCCGGCATGCTCGCGCTCGTCCTCACGAGGCCGGGCTGGTTTGCGCTGCAGCCGCTTGCGATGGTCGCGTCGCACGTCGCGGCGACTGCCTGGTACGCGCGTTTCGGCGCGAGCGGATCGGCGGCGATTTCGACGATCGTGCTCCTGTCCTTGTTGGCCTTGTTCTTCGCAGCTTCGTTCGTGCGGGCTCGGCGCACGAGCGCCGGAACCTTCGACGCGTTCGGCATCTTCGATATCGTAAACTCGCTTGCGCTGTGGTGCGAATTAGCGCTCTTGCCCGCGCACGGAATCGACGCGTTGACCTTCGGAATAGCGGCCGCATATTTTGCGGCGTACCTCGCGCTGCAGCCAGAAGGCGCGGCGCCGGTCGTGCAGCGTCTCCAATTCTTCGCGACGGCCGTGGTGTTACTCGGCGCCTGGAGCTTCTATCGCGGGGACCATCCGTATGTCGGTGCAACGGTGCTGGCGGCGATCGGCGCCGGCTTACCGCTCGTGGCCATCGCGCTGCGCCGCCTCGACCGGCCCTTTGCGGCGGCGGACGTCACGCTGGCGGTGCTGCCGCTCTTCGCGACGAGCTTCGCGATCTCGCTCTTTCAGATCGCCGGGAATTGGTTCGCAGCGTCGTACGGCGTGCACCGCGAGGGTGGATTCGCGTTCGAATTCGGCGGGCGCGATCTCGCGCTCGTCGTGCTGACCGTTGCGCTCGCTGCCGTGGAACGCGCGAACGCCGCCGGTCTCCTTGACGGACGCGCATGGCAGAGGGCTGCACTGCGGATCGGCGGATTCGCGGCGGCCGCGGCCTTCGTCGCGGTTCACACGGGCGCATTCGTGCGGGCCGACGCGCTGGCCGGTCTCGCGCTGCTCGCGGTCGCGTGCGGCGTCCGCTTCATGTTCCGCGACCTTGAAAATGCTGGGCTCGCCTTCTTCGGGCTGGCGGCGGTCGCGGCGCTCACGGCGGACAACGCCGCGTACGCTCCGACGATTGCCGCGCACATGCCGCTCGCGGGATCTCGCTTGGTCGCGGTCGGCGTCCTCGGGGCCTGCGCGCTTTCGGCGGCCGAGATTTTCCGGCGCCGCAGGTTGCTCGCCGGCGTCGATCGCTTGCTGACGTGGCTTGGGGCCGCCGTGCTGATCGTCGGGGCGAGCCTGGAGATCCGTGACGCGGCCACGTTCTGGACGCTCAACGCATCCTACACCCTGACGGAAGCTGCCCGGCTGCTCGCGTCCGCCCGGATCGCAAACGTCGCTCAGCTCGCCCTGTCCGGCCTGTGGCTCGCCGCGTCGTTCGCCTTGGTCGGCATCGGCATCAAGGCGATCAGGCGCGATCTGCGGCTGATGGGGCTGGGGCTGTTTGCGCTCACGATCGGCAAAGCGTTCTTCATCGACCTTGCCGGCTTAGCGACTCCCTATCGGATCGCCGCCTTCATCGGGCTCGGGCTCGTGTTGCTGGCGGCCTCTTACCTCTATCAGCGCTTCGAGAAGTCGCTGGGAACCGGGCTCCGAGCCGGCGGCGCGGACTCGGACGCGGGATCGGCCGCGACCAACCTCGCGTTGCACATTCGGGCCTACGGCGCCGGCGCGGGCAAATGAAGCCAAACCGCCCGCTCGGCTGTGGGGAACGGGCCTGCGCCGGTGCTTCCACTACTCGGGGGCTCGGCCGGAGCCGCGCGTCGCCGTGGTCTGCTCGGTAGGACTGCGTCCTTCGTCAAGCGCTCGTTTGCTTAGTCCACAATAAGATGAGTAATTTTGTAGAAAGGTTCCCAAAGAGCTACATGTCGCCTTGACGCTCTCAATAGGCCGGTGGTATCATAGCTGCCGTGACTCCGACGCCACGTTCCTTCGGCGCGGTCAGAGATCCGGTCCGAATTGGGCCTGGAGTCGGCGTTCGTTCCTTGAAAACTGAGCAGTACAGTAGCGCATAAGTCTGTGGGTCTCCAA
>JACRTZ010000085.1 GCA_014304965.1 Vulcanimicrobiota bacterium
GTTCGAGGGCGCGCAGCGCGCGCGTCGCGCGCTTCATCGTTCGCACCGCCTGGATGGGGTTGCGCGCCATCACCCACGCGAGCGTGCGCGAATCCATGGCTCCCGCGCCGTCGAGCGCGCGGTTGTAGTCGGGAATGTCGTCGCAGGCGCCGTCGCTCACCGCACGCAACACGGCGACCGCGCTGCCGGCTCGCGTGAAGCGTTCGGCGAGCGTGAGGCTCTCCATGTCCACCGCCTGCGCTCCCGTCGCGAGCGCGAGCACGCGTTTGTCGCTCGCCCGGACGACGATCTCCTCGACCTCGACCGCGCGAACGCCGCTGAGCGCGCGCGGAATCGCGCGCTGAAGCTCGGCCGTCAGTTCGGGGTCGGTCGCGACCTCGCGGCCGGAGGATTCCATCTTCGCGTACAGGAGCAGGTCGCCCGGCGCGAACGACGGCGTGAGGGCTCCACACAATCCCGAAATTAATACGCGGCGCGGCGCCGGTGCAGCTTCGAGCGCGCGCTCGGCTGCGGCCGCTGCAGCGGTGCATCCGAGCCCGGTGATATACACGACCGCCGGCGACCCGCAGCGCGCGAGCGCACGCCGGACGACCCGCTCTTCGGCGCCTTGCGGGACGAAGATCGCGTCAACCACGCTCGTTTAGCTCAGAAGGCTGCTAGGAGCGGCTGAAGACGGACGACAGCGAGCGCAGCATGTTCTGCGGGCGCATCGCGTCCTCTGCCGCGGTCGGCTCGTATCCGCAGTGCACCATGCAGTCGGCGCAACTCGGATTGCCGCTCTTGTGTCCGTAATTCGACCAATCGGTCTTTTCGATCAGCTCGCCGTACGTCGGATAATAGCCTTCGCCGAGCAGATAACACGGCTTCTGCCAGCCGAACAGGCTGTAGGACGGCATGCCCCAAGGCGTGCACTCGTAATCTTTCTCGCCCATCAGGAAGTCGAGGAAAAGCGGGCTCGCGTTGAAGTTCCAGCGCTTCGTGCCGTTTTTCCAGGGCGCGAGAATCTCGCGGAAGAGCGCTTTCGTCTGCTCGCGCGCGAGGAAGTGGTCTTGATCCGGCGCCTTCACGTATCGGTAGCCGGGCGAAATCATCATGCCGTCGGTGCCGAGCGCGGTGACGAAGTCGAAGAATTCTTGAACGCGTTCTGGCGGCGTACCCTCGAACACGGTCGTGTTCGTGGTGATGCGGAACCCGCGCGCTTTCGCGGCCTTGATCGCCTTGACGGCGATGTCGAAGATGCCTTTGCGATCCACGGCGTGGTCGTGTTCCTCTTCGAGGCCATCCAGATGGATCGAAAACGTCAGGTACGGCGACGGCGTAAATTTGTCGAGGCTCTGTTCGAGACGGATCGCGTTCGTGCAGAGATAGACGAACTTCTTGCGCGCGACCAGGCCGCGCACGATTTCGTCGATCTGCGGATGAAGCAGCGGCTCGCCGCCGGGGATGGCGACGATGGGCGCGCCGCACTCTTCGGCGGCTTTAAAGCAATCCTCGGGCGACAAGTGCTTGCGCAGGATCTCGACCGGGTGCTGAATCTTTCCGCAGCCCGAGCATGCCAAGTTGCAGCGAAAAAGCGGTTCCAGCATCAACGTGATCGGGAACTTCTTCCGGCCTTTGAGTTTCTGCGTGACGACGTACTTACCGACGACCGCTGCTTGATGAAGGGTAACTGCCATTCCGAGTTTTTATCTCCGTCGTTTCAAATAGCCGTTGTCGGCGAACCACTGGATCGCTTCGCGAATCGCAGGGTCCAGCGGGCCGGGAACGTAGCCCAATTGATCTCGTGCCTTCGACGTATCGTAGTACATCGACTCTTTGGACATGCGCACGCCGTCGATTGGAATCTTCGGCTCGAACCCGAAACGGGGAAAGACAGTTTCACCGAGCCAGGCGACCCCGAGGGGCAGCCACAGCGGAACGGCGTATCGCGGCGGCCGGCGTCCGGCGATCTCGCCGATTCTCCGCAGCAGCTCGCGTAACGTAAAGTTTTCGCCTCCAAGGATGTAGCGCTCGCCCGAGCGCCCATGCTCGTACGCGAGCAGATGGCCGCGCGCCACGTCCTCGACGGCTACCCAATTGAGCCCCGTCTCGACGATAAAGGGCATGCGGCCCGTCAGGAACCGTACGAAGATGTCGCCGGTCGGCGTCGGCTTGCGGTCCCACGGCCCGATGGGTGTCGTGGGGCTCGCGATGACGACGTCCTGGCCCGCGGCTGCCGCCGCACGCGCTTCGCGCTCGGCGAGGAACTTCGACTGCTTGTACGCCCCGATCAGCCGTTCGGGCGGGCTCTGGTAGCTCTCGTCGGCGATGCCGCCCGACTTCACCCCAATGGCAGCGACCGAACTCGTGTAGACGGTCCGCGGAACGTCGGCGTTGCGCGCCGCGGCAAGGACGTTGCGCGTGCCGTCCACGTTCGAATGGAGGAGCGCGTCTTTGTCGCGCCGCCACAAACTGTAATGGGCGGCGACGTGAAAAACCGCGTCCGCGCCGCGCATGGACGTCGCGAGATCGGGCGCATTGACGTCGCCCGGAACGACTTCGATCGGCAAGCCATCGAGATTCCGTTTGTCGCTGTGCGGGCGCGCGAGCGCGCGTACCGACCACCCGGCGGCCAACAGCGCACGAATGAGATTGGCGCCGACGAAGCCGGTGCCGCCGGTGACGAAGGCGAGACGGCTCACGGAGCGCGCTTGCTCCGCATGCGAAGGTCGTCCACGAACGTATAGGCGACCGGAACCACGATCAGGCTCAGCACCGTCGACGTAATGAGTCCGCCGATAATCGAAACTGCCATCGGCGACCGCAATTCCGCGCCGGCGCCGAATCCGAGTGCGATCGGCAGCATACCCAGAATCGTCGCGACCGTCGTCATCAAGATCGGCCGCAAGCGGTGCGAGCCGGCGATGAGGATCGCGTCGGTGCGCTCTTTTCCGAGCAAGCGCTGCCGCTTGATGCTATCCACGAGCAAGATCGCGTTCTTGTTCACCAGGCCGAACAAAAAGACGACGCCCATCAGCGAGATGAGCCCGAATTCGGCGCGCGTGACCCACAAGGCAAACAGCGCGCCCACGATCGAAAGCGGCAGCGACACCGTGATCACGATCGGGTCGAGCCAACTGCGGAAGAGCACGACCAGCACCGCTACGATCGCGATCACCGACAGCGCAAGCGTCAAACCGAAATCGCGAAAGGTCGTCAGCACGTCGGCCGAGGCGCCCGAGAATCGCAGGTTGATGCCGCCGGGCACGACCGCTCGCGCGAGATTCGCGACCGCGTCGTTGGCGTCGCCCAGGCGCAGCCCCTCGGCCAAATCCGCTTGCAAACCGACCGCGCGCATGCCGCCGACGTGTTCGATCGCGGAAAACGGCGTACCGTGGGACAGCCCGGAGCTCGTCACGTCCACGAATCCCGGCGTGGCGGCGAGGCGATGTTGAAATTCTCGCCCTACGGAGCGGAGCTGATTCACGTCGGCGCCGACCAAGGCAAACTGCAAGGGCTTGGCGGCATCCGAGCCGACGAAGGGGACGTCGCCGACGCTGGTCGTGACGCCGTCGAGTTGCGGCAGATGCGCGCGCACGACGTTTTCGACGTCCACTGTCTTGGCCGTGCGATCGCGATTCAGCTGCACGTCGATGAGCCCGGCATTCGATTGCCCCGGCCGCCCGCCGATCGTCGTGTAGACGTCCGCAACGTTGGGGTCGCGGCGAATGGCGGCCGCGAGCTGATTCGCGTCGCGAATCGTTTCCGCGATCTCGGTGCCGAGCGGCGTGCCGAAGGTGACGTGGAATTCGCCGCGGTCCAAGTGCGGGATGAAGCCCTTCGGGATGAAGGGGATCAGCGCGAGCCCCGCTCCAAATGCGAGCAGTGCGATGCCGGTGACCGCAAGCCGGTGCGAAAGCGCCCACTTCAGTACCCTCCGGTACTGCTGGTAGCGAAGTACGTTCATGCCTTCAGGCCCGCGCTGCAAGATGGTGCGCGGGCGCAGCCACATGGCCGCCAGCGTCGGCGTCAGCGTACGAGCCGCGAGCAGCGAGAACAGAACCGCCGCCGACGCGGTCAGGCCGAACGGTTTGAAGAATTGGCCGAGGGTGCCGGTCATCAGGCCGATCGGCAAAAAGACGGCCACGATCGTCATCGTCGTCGCGACGAGCGTCCGCCCGATCTCTTTGTTCGCATGCAAGGCGGCTTCGCGCGGACTTTCGCCTTCCTCGCTGTGGCGCACGATGTTCTCAACTGCAACGATCGCATCGTCCACGATCACCCCGACCACGAGCGCAAGCGCGAGCAGCGTGATCGTCTCGAGGTTGAAGTGCAGGAAGCGCATCACGAGCGCCGTGCCGAGCAGCGAGGTCGGAATTGCGAGCGCGGAAATCGCCGTCGCCCGCCAGTCCCACAAAAACGGCAAGATCACGAGGATGGCCAGCAGCACCGCGAGGCCCAGGGC
>JACRTZ010000108.1 GCA_014304965.1 Vulcanimicrobiota bacterium
GTGTGGGAATCGTGGCCGCAGCCGTGCATCTTGCCTGGGAATTCCGACGAGAACGGTACGCCGCTGCGCTCGGTGAGAGGCAGTGCATCCATGTCGGCACGTAAGCCCGCAACCTTGCCGGGGAGCGCGCCGCGGATGACGCCCACGACGCCGGTTTTCGCAACCCGGCGATGTTCGATGCCGATCGCGTCCAACTCGCGCTCGACGATCGCCGCCGTGCGTTCCTCTTCGAATCCCAGTTCGGGATGACGGTGAATGTCGCGGCGAATTTCGATCGCGCGTTCGGCGATCCGCTCGAGTTCTTTCAGCATAATGGCGACTTCAAAAGAGCGAGGGGGCTTGCCTTGCGACAAACCCCCTCACCTCGCGGCGGACTGTTGTACCCGGCGTTCGCCCTACGAGCGGTAGCGCAAGAACGCGGGAACCTCAATATCGTCCATATTGATCGGTGCGACTTTCTCGAAGTCGTTCGTACTGAACGTGAAGGCAGCGTTTGACGGAGGCCGGCGGTTGCAGAAACACGCGGCCAGGACAGTGTTGCGCACTTTATAGCCCATCGCGGTATCGATGGATGCGCCGAAGATGATCTGCGCTTCGGAATCCACAGCACGCGAGATCATCTCGGCCGCTTCGTTGACCTCGTACATCGCCAGATCCGGGCCGCCCGTGATGTTGAAGATCACGCCGCGCGCGCCTTCGATCGTCGTCTCGAGCAACGGCGATGCAATTGCCTTTTGCGCGGCGTCGGCCGCGCGATGCTCGCCCGTGCCCTCGCCGATGCCCATCATGGCGCTGCCGGCGTCGGTCATAATCGTCTTGACGTCGGCAAAGTCGAGGTTGATGAGGCCCGGCTGCGTGATCAGGTCGGAGATGCCTTGAACGCCTTGGCGCAGGATGTCGTCGGCGTACGCGAACGCTTCCGACAGCGGCGTGCGCTTTTCGATGATCTGCAGGATGCGCTCGTTTGGAATCGTGATGAGCGTGTCCACTTTCGTCTCGAGTTCGGCGATGCCGCGTTCCGCAAGCAGCATGCGCTTGCGTCCCTCAAACGAGAACGGCTTGGTCACGACGGCCACGGTAAGGGCTCCCGATTCGCGCGCGAGCTCGGCGATGATCGGAGCGGCGCCCGTGCCGGTGCCGCCGCCCATGCCGGCGGTGATGAACACCAGATCCGCGCCGTCGAGAACCATCGAAAGGTCCTCGCGCGATTCTTCGGCCGCGTTGCGGCCGATGTCGGGGTTGGCTCCCGCGCCGAGTCCGCGCGTCAGGCCGTTGCCGATCTGCACGGTTTGCTCGGTCTTGCAATTGCGCAGCGCCTGCACGTCGGTATTGATCGCGAAAAAGTCCACGTTCGCGAGTCCCGCTTCGATCATGCGATTCACCGCGTTGCAGCCGCCTCCGCCGATGCCGAGGACCCGGATGGTCGCGGAGTGTTCGGGATTATAGCGTCTCGATTCGGACATCGGTGCCTCCGGTAAGAGTGGTAATTGAGGGTCGTTCGCGGCGGAATCTAGTTCCAAAGATCGCCGAACCAGTTGGCGATTTTGCCGAACGGGCTGCGATTGCGGCCGTGCCACGTCGCGCCGTCGCCTTTGGGTCCGAACAGCACGAGGCCGACGGCAGTGGCGAATTCGGGTTTGCGCACGGCGTCGGTCAAGCCGCCGATCGCGGTCGGCACGCCAACCCGCGAGGGCAGGCCGAAAAACTCGGCAGCGGCTTGGTCTATGCCGCGCAAATGCGCGCCGCCGCCCGTCAGGACGATCTCGGCGAGCACGACGTCGCGCGGCAGGCGGTCGGAAATCTGCGCTTTCGCGAGCTTGAAAATCTCCGCGACGCGCGGAGCCACGATCGCACGCAGCTGCGCGCGGTTGACGCGCCGGGTCGTCTTGCCGTCGAGCGTCTTGACCGGAAATTCTTGATCGCCGTGCGTGTCGGCGATGGCGGAGCCGTAGGTGCGTTTGATGGATTCGGCCTCGGCGAACGTCGTCTTGAGGCCGAGCGCGATATCGTTGGTCAGAATATTGCCGCCGACCGGAATCGTGGAGGTGTGAATCGCGCCGCCGCCGGTAAATACCGCAACATCGGTGGTTCCGCCACCGATGTCGAGGAGCGCAACGCCGACGTTACGCTCTTCCGCCAGCAGCGTCGCAGCCGACGAAGCAAGCGGTTCGAACACGATACCCGCGGGCTCGAGGCCGGCGCGGTGCACGCACTTGAGGACGTTCGTGATGAACGTGTTGCCGGCGGTGATGATGTGCGTGTCCACCTCGAGCCGCGAGCCGGACATGCCGACCGGATCGGAGACCCCGTCGTGCCCGTCCACGGTGAACTGCCGCGCAAGCGCGTGGATGATCTGCCGATCGGCTCCGACTTCGATTAATTTCGAGGCTTCAACGACGCGCCGCACGTCGTTGCGCGCAACTTCGCGATCTTCGCTCGAGATCGCGACGACGCCGCGATTGTTCGTACTCTGCACGTGCTCGCCCGTCACCCCGACGTACACGTGAGAGATGTGCACGCCCGACATGCGTTCGGCCTTTTCGGTCGCGGCCTCAATCGAGCGCACCGTCTCTTCCAGGTCCGTGATCACGCCCTTGCGCAACCCGTTCGAGGGGGCTTCACCGACCCCGATAATGTCGAGACCCTCCGGAGTGCTCGTGGCCACCACGGCGCACGTTTTGGTGGTCCCGATGTCGAGACCGGCGATGGTGGTTCCCCACGAGGATTTACTCATCGCGGAAACGGCATCCCGAACGCGGGCGCGTCCGCCCGGCAAAACGGCATGCCACAAGATATTGTGGTTCCCCGCTGGGGTTCCTTGTATATATAGTGTCTATAAGGTGTCAGCGGGGTGTTAGTGCTTGTGGATAACGACCGGGGCCGCCGGCGACCGGAGGTCGATTGCGGCCACGCTCTCGATCCGGCCCGCCTGGGTGGCCAGCACCGGGCCGATCAGCCGGCTCTTTCGGTCCAGATCGCGATCGTCGCCGAATTCGATCCGAATGCCGTCGGCGAGCGATGCTTCGAGTTGGCCGTAGCCATCTTCGCGGAAGTTTGTCAAGCGTTCGCCCGCCGCGGCAAGCGCGTGCGCGTCGTGCTGCAAGCGCTTCAGCGTCGGGTCGTTGAGGAACCGTCCCGGAGACGGATCGGCGACATCGCGCAAATAGACCACCAGTTCGGGCGAGCACTCCGTCGTGAGGACGCGATCCGCCGCGTCAACGACCACGTCGCCCGCGCTGCCACGCACGCAGCCGTCCGGCGTTCGCTCGATCACCGCGATCGTTAGCGAGGCCGGCGGCGAGCGCTTGACGCTCGCTTTCAAAACGTAGGGCAGCTTTTCGATCTTTCGCTCGACCTCGCGCACGTTCAACATCCAGACGTTCGCACCAGCGGGAATCGCAGCCCGCGCCAAGATGTCGGCGCGTGTCACGTGTCGCGAGGCCTGCACCTGAATCGAACGCGCGCTGAAAAATGGGGACCTCGCGAAGACCCACAGCCCGTACGCGCCGGCGAACACCACGAGCGCTCCGAGCACCCAAAACGTGCGAACCCGCGCGGCCATGGACGGTTTGGTGCGACGTCGCGAGCGCGCGCTCACGTGACGAAACGCTCGATCGCTTCCGCGACGCCGTCTGCGTCCACGCCGCCGACGACGGCATCGGCTTCCGCCTTGACCTCCGCCGCAGCCGTCCCCATCGCGACCGAAAACCCGGCGGCGCGCAGCATCGGGACGTCGTTATAGGAATCGCCGATGGCGAGCACACGGTCCATCGGTATGCCGTACGAAGCAGCTACGCGCGTCAGCGCCTCGGCCTTATCAACGCGCGGATCAAGCAACTCGACGAATTCAGGATTCGAGCGCGTGACGTACGCCTCGGGACCGCAGACTTCGCGCATCAGTTCCGCACACGCGGCGGTGCGTTCGGGCTTCATGATGAGATTCACTTTGGTGGAGTCGCGCGACGAAAAGGCTTCGCGCAGCGAGCTGACGACGACCGGCTCCAGTCCCGAAACGCGAGCGTACAGGCGCGAAAATTCGTTGACCTCCTCTACATAGAAGCGGTCGTTCGCATAGAACTGGACGTGATAGCCGCCGGCCTTTCCGGCCTCGTAGGCGCGCAGAGCGATCGCGTTTGCGAGTGGAATTTCACGTCCGAAATGTCCGGTGGCCGCATCGGCCAAGACCGCGCCCTGATAGCAGACGAGCGTGCCTGCGATGCCGAGGACCGACGCGTAGGGTTGCGTGGCTGCGACCATCCGTCCGGTGACGATGGTCGCTCGAATGCCTGCAGCCATGGCGCCGCGCACGGCCGCAACGACGGCCGAGCGGATCGGCTCCTCGAACGCAATGAGGGTTCCGTCGAGATCGAGGGCGAGGAGCGGCGGCCGTAACGGGGGTGCCGTCATCCGGCCGTCGCGCGCAGACGAGCGCTGCGCGCATGG
>JACRTZ010000024.1 GCA_014304965.1 Vulcanimicrobiota bacterium
AGACCCTGACTGCGGGAGACCTGCGTGCTCGTATCCGAACGCGACCAGCTGAACCCCGTCGGGGAGCGCTTCCTCTTATATACCGCGCCGCTGCGCGCGGCGATCGCCTCGTTTGCGGACGACGTGCGTACCGGTCTCGGCGCACCGTCGAAATTTCTGTCCCCGAAGTATTTTTACGACGAGCTGGGTTCGGCGCTCTTCGAAGCGATCACGTTTCTGCCGGAATACTATCTGACGCGCGCGGAAACCGACATTCTCGAACGCTATGCTGGTGAGATTTTCGATGCGCTCGGGGAGCCGGTCGAGATCGTCGAATTCGGCAGCGGCAGCGCGCGCAAGACGCGCCTGCTCATCGCGGAGGCCTGCCGGCGTCAGGAGCGGGTCGAGTATAAGCCGATCGACATCTCGCCGACGGCGCTGATCGATTCGGCCGCCGGCCTGGTCGCCGAGTACGAGCGTTTGCACGTCAGCGCGTACGCTTGCGACTACTTCGAGACGCTCGCCTCCGGCCGCGTCCGCACGTCGCAGCGCGTGCTCGCGCTGTTCTTGGGCTCGAACGTCGGGAATTATCAGCCCGCAGACGCCGAACGGTTGCTGCGGGCGATGTCGTCGTCGTTCAAGCGCGGCGACGCGCTCTTGCTCGGAACGGATCTCAAGAAGGCGGCCGCGACGCTGGAAGTTGCGTATAATGATCCGACGGGCGTGACGGCTGCATTCGACAAGAATTTGCTCGGACGGATCAATCGTGAACTCTCCGGGAACTTCGACCTCGACGCCTTCGAGCACGTCGCACGTTACGATCGCGAAGCCGGCGTCGTCAACTCCTACCTGATGGCGCGCCGCGGCCAAACGGTACGCATCGGCGATCTTGAGATGGACGTGAAGTTCGCGACGAACGAAACGATTCACACCGAGGCTTCGTACAAATTTGACGCGTTCGACGTGATGCGGCTCGCCGCACGCGCGGGCTACCGCGTGTCGCGGCGATGGCTCGATTCCGAAAGCCGGTACGCGGTGAGCTTGCTCATCGCCGAGTAACGCTGCGTTGCGTCCGCGCATCGGGATTACGTCGTCGGGCACGCCCGGAGTCAAGTACGTCGCGGCGGTCGAGGCGGCCGGCGGCAAGCCGGTCGTGCTCCGGAACGATCCCCGGACCCTCGACGAGCAGTTGCGCGCGATCGACGGTCTGGTATTGAGCGGCGGCCCCGACGTGGCCCCGGCCGCTTTCGACGCGCGGCCGCATCCCGCGACCAAGGCCGCCAAACCCGAGCGCGACGCCTTCGAACTCGCGGCGGCGCGCGTCGCGCGCGAGCGCGGTTTGCCGACGCTATGCATTTGCCGCGGACTGCAGGTTGCGAACGTTGCCTTCGGCGGGACGCTCATTCAGGATTTACCCGATGAGAAGCGCCTCTCGAACCATTATCAAACCGAATACGGTTTCGAGCGGGCGCGCTTCGCCCGCGACCACGTCGTGCACGTTGACGAGCGCAGCGCGCTCGCACGATTGCTCGGTACGACCGAGTTCGAAACGAACTCGATGCACCATCAAGCGATCGCGGCACCGGCGCCCGGTCTGCGCGTCGTTGCGACGACGGCGGACGGCACGATCGAAGCGGTGGATGCTGATTTCCGGCATCCGTTCTTCTACGCCGTGCAGTGGCACCCCGAAGAATTGCCCGACGATCCGGTGAGCAAAAAATTGTTCGGCGGCCTGATCGCCGCGGCGGCTCAACCGAAGAGCCGGACGCGCGTCCGCGCGTAGCGCATGAAGTCGAAGACGTCGCCCATGAGCACGCCGTCCGAAAACCCCAGGCGCAGATCGCTCGCCGGTTTTGGAAGCGCGAAGCGCACCGTAACCGTAGCCGATTGCCCAGCTGCGAGCGTCAGGGACGGGGTCGAGTTCCCGAGATCGGGCTTGAAGCGCGTCCCGCTCGCGTCCTCGAGGTAGACGATCGTGGGCGACCACGCGTAATCCACGCGCTTGGCATCGTTCTCGACGAGTATCTCGACAGCGAGCGATTGAGCCGTGGAGCCGGTCGCGCGCGTGACGTGCCGGACGGTGAAGGCGAAATCGTCGTGCCGGATGCGCGTGCCCTGCCGGACCTCGATCGTCGCCGTCAGGCCGCGAACGAGCGCGGACGCTGTTATGGCGACGATGCCCGCCAGCATAATGAAGATCGCCCGCTTTCCGGCATTCATCCGTAACTTTGTATCACAAAGTTACGGCGAGGGCAAGTCTCCCTGCGGGGCGGCGCTGCGGCGTTCGAGCCACGCCAGCAAGCGGTCGGCACCGATTGCCAGCAAGGCGGCGACGATAGCGCCCGCGAGGGCCCGGTCGGGGTCGTCGTGTTGTAGCCCGTATAAGACGATGCGTCCGAGCCCGCCGGCGTTGACCCAAGCGGCAAGCGTCGCGAGCGCAATCAGCGTTATCGTCGCGAGACGTACGCCGGCAAGCATAACGGGCAAGGCCTGGGGAAATTCGACGCGCCAGAGCGTTTGCCGGCGGCTCATTCCGAGCCCGCGAGCTGCGTCCACGAGCGACGGCGCCACGCCGCGTAAACCGACGACGACGTTGCGTACGAGAATCATTTGCGCGTAGACGACGAGCGCGACGAGCGCCGTCGGCGTTCCGATGCCGAGCAGCGGAACGAGCAACGCGAGCAGCGCTAAACTCGGAATCGTGTACACGACGTTGAGGGCGCCGAGCACGAGACCCCCGATGCGCGGATAGCGCGCGCACGCGATTCCGAGCGGCAACGCGATGGCGATCGCGATCGCTAGCGCCAGCGCGACGAGTTCGACGTGTTCGAGCGTCCGCCACGCGAGTTCGTCGGGCCGGCGCAGGAGGTAGCTCACCGCGTGTGCGCTTTCACCGCGCGTTGCACGTCCGCGAACGTGACGCTGCCGCTTACGCGGGTTCCGTCCACAACGGCGAGGCGCTCGCTTCCCTCGAGCAAACGCGAAAGCGCCTCGCGCAACGTGGCATCGCTCGAAATGCTGGGAGCGGATTCCGGCGCACCGACCGGAGCGCCCATTGCATCGCGTACGCGCAGCAATTGCAGGCGGCGCACGGCATCGCCGGTATCGAGCAGCGCTTCGACATACGGCGTCGCGGGACTCACCAGCATCTCGAGCGGTGCGCCCGATTGCTCGATGCGGCCCGCGCGCATCACGACGATCCGGTCGGCAAGCCGCAGCGCCTCGTCAACGTCGTGCGTCACGAATACGATCGTCGTACCGAGCGCGCGATGGATCCGAAGGGTCTCATCCTGCAGCGCCACCCGCACGATCGCGTCCACCGCGCCGAAGGGTTCGTCCATCAGCAGCAAGCGCGGCTTCGCCGCGAGCGCCCGCGCGACGCCGACGCGTTGCTGCTCGCCGCCCGACAGTTGGCGCGGAAAGCGATCTCGATAGAGCCGCGGTTCCAACCGCACAAGATCGAGCAATTCGTCGACCCGCGCCTCGACCGCCGCGCGTTCCCATCCCAAAAGGCCCGGGACGACCGCGACATTTTGCGCGACGGTCATGTGCGGAAACAGGCCGACCGCTTGAATCACGTAGCCGATGGCGCGCCGCAACGCGACGGGGTCGAGCGTCGCTCCGTCCTGGCCGTCGATCTCGATGCGTCCGGCGCTCGGTATCACAAGCCGGTTGATGGTGCGTAAAAGCGTGCTCTTGCCGCAGCCGGAGGGTCCGAGCAGCACGACGAATGCGCCCGGCGCGACCTCGAGGTCGACGCCGTCCACCGCGGACCGTTCGCTGCCGGGATAACGGACGCTGACCCCTTGCAGGCGCAGCGCCGCGCCGCCGCTCAGACCAGTTTGTGCGACGTCAAAAACTCCCGCGCGACGTCGGCGGGTTCGCGCTTCGCGCCGTCCACTTGCAGGTTGAGTCCGCGCATGACGTCATCGGTCAAGAGCGGTGCGAGGGCGTCGAGCGCCGTAGCGATTTCGGGATGTTTTTCGAGCGTGGCGCGCCGGACGACCGGTGCGACTTGATACGCCGGCCAAAAATGTTTGTCGTCCACGAACACGACCAATCGGTCCGCCGCGATCTGCCCGTCGGTTCCGAAGGCGACGACGACGTCCACTTGCCCCGTCTCCAAAGCCTTGTACTTGAGGCCGATGTCGAACAGCTTCACGCTCTTGAACGCGAAGCCGCCGTACGCGCGTTGCAGGCCCGGTAGCGCGTCCTCGCGCTTGGTGAACTCGGGAATCGCGCCGAGGCGCAGTTGCGGCGCCGCTTTCGATAGATCGGAGAGCGTGCGCAGCCGGTACTTCTCGGCGACGGCGCGAGTGGTCGCGAGTGCCTGGGTGTCGTTCATGGGCGCGGGCGCAAGCCACACGAGATCGTACCGCTTCGCATATTCGCGTTTGACGGTTTGGTAAATCGCGCGTGCGTCGGGAACCGGCTTGAGCTTCAGTTCGGTGATGA
>JACRTZ010000048.1 GCA_014304965.1 Vulcanimicrobiota bacterium
GTGTGCGCGCCGTTCGGATACGGGAAGACGGCGAAGCTGCGCCACTGTGCGGGGGCGTCCGGTGCGGCGTACTTCACGCTCGGCGAACGGACCTCGTTCGCGCGGTTTGCGGGCGATCTCGTCAACGCGCTCTCGGGCCACGTCCCGGGCATGCGGCTGACGCTAGCCGGCGCATTCGAACGCGCGCTGCAGCAGTCCGATCCCGCCGAGGCTCTGGTCGCGTGGTTTACCCGTCACGTTGCCGGGTTGAACTGTACCATCGTCATCGACGACTTGCACCACGCGGGCGATCCGCTGGTCGCGCGCTTCGTCGCCCGCGCCATCGAGCGCTCGCCCGAGGATTTGCGCTGGATCGTCGGCACGTCGAATTTAGAAGAATTGCCGGTGGCTTCGTGGCTCGCTCACGAGATTGCCGGCTTGCCGCTCGATGAGAACGTTCTCCGGTTGACGTCCGAAGAGGCGTTCGACATCGGCGAGAAGCTCGCGCCCCACGTTTCGCGCGAGGCGCTGATGAAACTGCTCCGTTCGAGCAACGGGATCGTCACGGATTTCGTGTTCTCGCTTCGGGCTCCCGAAGAACGAGCCGAAGGCGACGACAGCGTTCTTCTTTCGTTCGAGGACGCGGTTGAACGTCTGTTCGCCGCGTTGACGGAGTCCGAGGTCGAAACGGTCCTGCTGACCTCGCTCGTACCGGCGCTTACACCGGTGATGTTATCTCGCGTGGTGGGCGCGGAGGGTTCGGCAATCGTCGCTTCGCTACGCGAACGCGCGCCGCATTTCTTCGACGACGACGGCCTGCGGTACCAAGGGCGCTTTCGGAAGTACCTGCGAAAAAAAGTGCGGGAACTCGATCCCGCCGAACGGTCGCGCATCGTCGCGCGAGCGGGCCGAGCCCTCGAGGCTTCGGGCGAAGTCACCCACGCCTTGCAGTTGTTCGTCGAGATCTCCGACGAAAAGGAAGTTCTTCGCCTGATCGAGCGCCATGGTTTCGCGTCACTCGAAAGCGAGCGCTCTTATTTCTTGCACGACGCGCTCGCCGCGTTGAGCGAAGATGCGCGGAACTCGAACTCTTCCGTGCTCGCGGTGCGCGCGATGATGGCATCGCTCGGCGGGCGGCTCGACGTCTCCGAGGCGCTCTTTCAGCACGCGCTGTCTTCGTGCGACGCCCCGCAGCAGCACATGCGCCTGCGCTATCTCTATGCCTGCGACGTGTTACGGCGCGGCCGTCTCGACGCGATCGACCTGCTCAAGCCCGATGCGGCGTTTTTCGAGGCGCCGGCCGAAGTCCGCGTCGCAGTCATGGCGCTGCTCGGCGCTGCCTATATGATGTCCGGCCGCGCGGATTTGGCGCGCAAGTGGGTCGAGCGCGCGCTACAGGCTTCGGCGCGGATCCAAGACGACGCGCTCTCTGCTCGCGTTCACCACCAAGCGTCCTTCGTGGCGCTGTACGGTGGCGATCCGGCGAGCGCCAAGCGTCTCGCGCTGGCGTCGGCGACGCTGGCGGAAAAAGAAGGCGCGTACGAAATCGCCGCCGGCGCGTACTCCGTGCTCTATGCCGCGGCAGCCGATCTCGACGACGACGTGGTCGCGGCGGCCACCTACCTCGAGAAGATCGCGCTCTGCGGAGCGAAGTGCGGCAGTGTGGAAAAGCAGCTGTACGGAATGTCCGGCGGTTTCGAGATTGCTGCCGAGCGCGGAAACGTCGCCGTCGCCGATACGCTCGAACGCGAACTCGAAGAGTTCGACGTGCAGTATAGCGCCCGTCCGGCAATGGAGTCGCTGCTCCCCGCACGCAGCCTCTTGCTCGCGGGTTCCGGTCAGTTCGAGGGCGCGTACCGCTTACTGGTATCGAGCGCGGACGGTCAATGGCGCGCCGACCGGCAAGCATTGCGCTGGTCGGAAATCGCCTTGTACGCGGCTGCGGCCGGCGAAGCAAACGAAGCGGCCGCGGCGGCGATCACCGCCTGGAAATTGCTGCGCAAGACCGAGCCCGGCGAAGTGCGCGCCTTGCGCGCGCGCCTGTGCTGCACGCTTGCGTTCGTACTCCTGGGCCGGACCAACGGCGCGCGCTACCTGCTTGCCGAGGTTCGGCGCACGCTGCCGGCCGATCGCCATCGGTTGATGTCCCTGGTGATCGCAATCGAAGCGCTAGCCGCGCGGCGCGCCGGCGAACCGAATCTCGGATCGATCGCGCTGACGCTGCAGGAGTTGCGCAAGCGTGAATTCGGCGGCCTCGCCCGGGTCATCGAAGCGCTGCCCAGCGAACGCATGAAGCCCAACGCTCGGCCACGATTCCGCGCACCCGTCGGAGCGACCGCGTAATGCTGCAGCGCATGCCCGTCTTCCGCACGATCGAAGCGCACAAGGAAGAGATTGCAGCGACGCTCGCCGAGGTCGTGCCCGGCGTCGAGCGGACGCTCATGGTCGAGTTGCTGGCCGATGCGTTCGTCGAAAGCTTTACGGGTTCCGTACGCGACGGGAACCTCAACGGCTTGATCGAGTGGGTGGATCGCATGTGCGACGTGCATGCCGAAACGCCCGGCGTCGCCACGTTTTTCTCACGCGTCTGCCCCGCCTTCGAAAGCTATCTTGCGAACCACGGCTACGACCAGGCGTACTGCGCCCCGTTACGCGCACTCGACGGCCCCATCCACGAGGCGGCCGAAAAGCCGCGCCGAGCGGCCCGGACGAGTGACGGAAAGTTAAATCTCGTGGACGCCGCTATCAACTCCATGCTGGTTCGCCTGGACGGCGCCGATCCGCTGACCGCCGAACATTCGCGCGCGGTCGCGGCGTGGTGCTCGCGCCTGGCACGCCGCCTGACGCTTTCCGACGAAATGGTTTCGTTCGTCGCGCGCTGCGGCATGATCCACGACATCGGCAAGGTGACCACGCCGACGCACATCTTGCACGCGCCGCGCCAATTGACCGACGAAGAGTGGGCGTTCATGCGCGACCACACGGTGCAGGGTGACCTGATCGTGCGCGCCGATCCTAGCCTGCTTCAATTTGCGCCGATGGTGCGCGGTCACCACGAACGTCTCGACGGGCGCGGCTACCCCGACAAGATCGGCGGCGACGAAATCGCGCTCGCCACGCGCATCGTAACCGTGGCCGACTGTTTCAACGCGATGATCGGCCGGCGGCCGTACCGCCCGCCGATGTCGCCGGCGCGCGCACTCGAACAGCTCGACAAAAACAAAGGCACGCAATTCGATCCCGATGTCGCGGCGGCGATGCACGACGTCGTCCGCGAAATCGAAGCCGCGAAAGCCGAGCCGGCGACGGACGCGTAGAAAAAAAAGACAACCCCGAAGCGGGGTCGTCTTCTGAGAGGTGCCGAGGAACTCTAGTGGCAGGTGTGGCCCATCGGCGTGCACCTGCTACCGGCTCCAAAGGCCGCGCCGATCGTCTCCGCGGTGTCGATGGTCGACAAAACGGCCGGTGGTTGATACATCATGGTTACTCCTTGGTGAGGGCGAGAAAGGGACCGAGGACTTCGCCTATCATGGTCGGCGATTTCAGGGGCGTGGAGACGGGCCATCCGCCGCAAACGGATTGGGGCAAATGGCCCTAACCATGATAAAGGCGTGAAGCGCTACTCGTCCTTGCCGGCCGCCGCTGCGGCTTTGGCGCGTTCTTGCAGTTCGGCGACGATGCTGGAATCGGCAAGCGTCGTCGTGTCACCGAGCATTCGCCCTTCGGCGATGTCGCGCAAGAGCCGGCGCATGATCTTTCCGCTGCGCGTCTTGGGCAGTTCCTGCGTGAACGTCAGGTACTTGGGCTGCGTGAACTTTCCGAGTTTCTCACCGACGTGGCGGCGCAGCTCGTCGCCGAGTTCTTTCGAGCCTTCGAAACCGCTGCGAATGGAAACGAACGCGCAGATCGCTTGACCCGTGACGTCGTCGAGACGGCCGACGACGGCTGCTTCGGCGACGGCCGGATGATCCACGAGCGCACTCTCGACTTCCGTCGTCGAGATGCGGTGGCCGCTGACGTTCATGACGTCATCGATGCGGCCCATGAACCAATAGTCGCCTTCGAGGTCGCGTTTGCAGCCGTCGCCGGCGAGATACATGTGCTGGAAGCGCGACCAGTATGTGTGGACGTACCGGTCGTCGTCGCCCCAGATCCCGCGCAGCATGGAGGGCCACGGGCGCTTGAGCACGATGTAGCCGCCGCCGCCGAGCGGAACGCTTTCGCCCTGCTCGTTAACGATGTCGGCTTGGATGGCCGGGAACGGTTTGGTCGCGCTGCCGGGCTTGAGCGTCGTGATGCCGGGCAACGGCGCGATCATGATTGCGCCCGTTTCGGTTTGCCACCACGTGTCCACGACAGGACAGCGGCCGCCGCCGATGTGCTCGTGATACCACATCCAGGCTTCGGGATTGATCGGTTCGCCGACGCTGCCGAGGACGCGCAGCGACGACATGTCGTGCTGCTTCGGATACTCGGCGCCCCACTTCATGAACGTGCGGATCGCCGTCGGCGCCGTATACAAGATCGAAACCTTGTAGCGCTCGACGATAGACCAGAGGCGGTCCTTGTCGGGGAAGTCCGGCGTGCCTTCGTAGATGACGCTGGTCGCGCCGTTGCAGAGCGGCCCGTACACGATGTAGGAATGGCCCGTCACCCAGCCGATGTCGGCGGCACACCAATAGACGTCGTTTTCCTTGAGATCGAAGACCAGGTTGTGGGTGGCCGTCACGCCGACGAGATAGCCCGCCGTCGTGTGTTTGATGCCCTTGGGCTTCGCCGTCGTGCCGCTCGTATACAAGAGGTAGAGCAGATCTTCGGCGTCCATCGGCTCCGGTTCGCACGTCGCCGGTTGTTCGGCGACGACGTCCGACCACCAGAGGTCGCGCCCGTCTTGCATCTCGACCGCGTCGCCGACGCGTTTTGCGACGATGCAGTGCCGGACCGACGGCGTGCTTTCCATCGCTTTATCGCAATTCGCCTTGAGCGGCACCTTGTTGCCGCGCCGCCACCCCTGATCGGCGGTGATCAGCGCAACGCAGTGCGAATCGTTGACGCGATCGACGATCGAGTCCGGCGAAAAGCCGCCGAAAATCACGGAATGAGCCGCACCGACGCGCGCGCACGCCAGCATCGCGACCGGAAGTTCGGGGATCATCGGCATGTAGATCGCGACGCGGTCGCCTTTTTTCACGCCGAGCTTGCGCAAGCCATTGGCAAAACGGCAGACGTCGTCAAGCAATTGTGAGTAGGTGATGGTCCAGCGATCGCCGGGCTCGCCTTCGTAATAGAAGGCAATCTTGGTGCCGCGCCCGGCGCGCACGTGACGATCGAGCGCGTTGACCGACGCGTTGAGCGTACCGCCGGTGAACCACTTCGCAAAGGGTTCGTTCCACTCGAGCACCGTTTCGTACGGTTTCATCCATTCGAGCTTGTCCGCCCACGACGCCCAGAACCGTTCGTAGTCGCGCTCGGCTTCCTCGTAGATGCCGGGTTGCGCGTTGGCGTGCTTGGCGAACTCGGGCGGCGGCGGAAATTTCCGCGCTTCATTGAAGAGTGCTTCGATGGCCTCGGTCGTATGCGTCGGCGTCGTCATGCGGGCCGCTTTTCGCGGCTGGGTGGCGTCCGCCTTGGCGCTCTTGGTGCTCGCCGGCAGCGCTCCGGCGCTGGCTCGCAATCGCGCGCCGGCGACCGGTCTCAAAACCGTCGCCTATGCGAAAGCGCCGCCCGATTTCGCGTTCGACGTCGGCTCGGGCCCGCAGCGCCTGAGCGCGTTTCGCGGGAAACCGACCGTCATCAATTTTTGGGCCACCTGGTGCGCGCCGTGCCGGGCCGAGCTCGGCGCTTTCGAAAAATTGGCGGAAACGTTCGGCGACCGCGTCGCCTTGCTGACGGTCTCGCCCGAAACGCCCGGTCTCGCGCGCACTTACCTTGCCAGCCACGATCTCGGAAAAATCCCGGTGATCGAAGATCCGCTGCGTAAGATCCACGCCGCATATTCGGTCGAGCCGATTCCCGTGACGCTGATTCTGGACAAGAACGGAGCCGTCGGCGTGGTGATCATCGGCGAGATCACGTGGGAAGAGCTCAGCGCGGCGGTCGGCGCCGCCCTGGCCGCGCCATAGCGCTCGCTTTGCTTGACCGCCTCGGCCGCCTTTGCTATGGTAGGGTGGATGTTGGCACTCGTCCCCAATGACTGCTAAAGGCGGGGTTCCAGAACCCGTTCCGGCCGCCCCAGAACTCGACAAGCGCAAAGCCTTCATCCTGGCGACCGTCGTCTACGAGTACGTCGCCACAGCGGAGCCCGTCGGCTCGAACACGCTCACCCAGAAGTACAATCTGGGCGTGTCGTCGGCGACGATCCGCAACGAGATGGCGGAGCTCGAGTCCGCCGGATACCTCGTACAGCCGCACACGTCCGCCGGCCGGATTCCGTCCGATGCCGGGTACCGGACCTACGTGGACCGGTTGATGCGGCCCGAAGCGCTGCGCACCGAAGAGAAGCGCCGGATTCGCGACGAATTTCGTGCCGCCAGCCGCGAGCTCGACGACGTGATCGAGCAGACCGCGCGATTGCTCGGGCAACTTTCGCATAACGTTGCATTCATGATCGCGCCCGCGCGCGACACGCAAACGTTCCGTCACCTCCAGTTGATCTGGCTTTCCGAACGTGCGGGCCTTGCCATCGTCGTGACGTCCGTCGGCGGCGCGACGCAAGCGCCCTTCGAACACGACCCGTCCGTGACCGCCGACGACATGACGCGCGCCTCGAACCACCTCAACGCGAGGTTCGCGGGCAGGCCTATGCGCGAAATCGCGGAGAGCGACGTCGCTGCCGCGCTGGCGGAATCGGGCCTGTCTGCCGAAGCCGGGAAGACGGTGCAAGATGCCTTTCGACTGGCGGCGCGTTCGCAAGAACCGCCGGCGCTCGTCTCCACCGGCACGCAACATTTGCTCGACCAGCCCGAGTTTCAGGACCTGCGCAAGCTGCGCTCGATCCTCCGCATCGTCGAAGAACAGAAGACGCTGTACGAATTGGTCGCGGATTCGATGACGAACGACGGCCCGAGCGTGAAAATCGGACACGAACTCGGGTCGGACGACATGGCTGAGTGCAGCGTGGTCACCGTTCCGTACCGCTTCGGCGACGGGATGGTCGGGTTGCTCGCAATTTTGGGACCGCGCCGTATGCCGTACGCGCGCATGATGGCGCTTGCCGACAGCACGGCCCAATCGCTCGGCGAGCACCTCTCAGGCGCCGACCTCGTCTAACGCCGTGTCCGACTACTATTCGGTTCTCGGCATCGAACGAGGCGCGACCGAGCATGAGATCAAGCGCGCCTATCGGGGCCTGGCGCGCAAATTCCACCCCGACGTCGCGCACGACAAAATCATCGCCGAAGTGCGCTTCAAAGAGATCAACGAGGCGTACGAAGTTCTTTCCGATCCGAACAAACGGCAGCAGTACGATCGGTTCGGCCACGTTCCGGGCGCGGCCGGCGGCGCGGGCGGGTTCGGGCCGTTCGGCGCGGGCGAAGGCATCGGCGACATCTTTGACATGTTTTTCGGCGGCCGTCAGGCCGCGCCGCAACGCCCGGCCGGCCCGCAGCGCGGTGCCGATCTGCGTTACGATTTGCAGATCACGCTCGAAGACGCATACCGCGGCGCCGAACGTGAGATTTCGTTTCATCATCTGAGCGGCTGCGAAACCTGTCACGGCAGCGGAGCGAAGCCGGGAACCTCCACGCAACGATGCGATCGCTGCAACGGCAGCGGCACGGCGCGAACCGTGCGTCAGACGCCGCTCGGACAATTTGTCACGCAATCGCCCTGCACGAAATGCGGCGGCGAAGGCGAGCGTATTCCGTCGCCCTGTGAAACGTGCCGCGGCCGCGGCCGCGTGGAGAAGACGCGGACGTTGACCGTCAAGATTCCCGGCGGCGTGGACGACGGCAGCCGCATTCGCATCGGCGGCAGCGGCGAGGGCGGGATGCGCGGCGGCCCGGCCGGCGATCTGTACGTCTACCTTTCCATCGCCCGCGACGCGCGCTATCGGCGCGAAGCCGCCGATCTGTTCGTTGACGAACCGATCTCGTTTACGAAAGCCGCACTTGGCGGACCGCTCGAAATCGAGACCTTCGACGGACCTGCCGAGGTGGCGATCGCGGGCGGCACGCAAACCGGGTCGTCCTACCGACTACGCGGCCGCGGCATGCCCAACGTCCGCGGCGGGTCGCGCGGCGACCTCATCGTCACCGTTCACGTCGTCGTGCCGACCAAGACTTCGCGCAAGGAACGGGACCTGCTCGAAGCATTCGCCGAGCTGCACGACGACCGGGTCGAGACGCGCTCGTTTTTCGAACGCGTGAAGGACGCGTTCAAGACCGATTAGGGCGCCGCGCTTCTTCGTCGAGGGCGTGCACGCGACCGGCGGCGAGGTGGACCTGCAGCCCGACGACGCGCGAAAGCTGACGCTCGTGCTGCGCTCGCGCGACGGGGACGAGATCGAGATCGTGGATTCGGGCGGCACGGCGTTTGCCGCATCCGTCTCGATTGGCGCCGGCGGCGTCCGCGCGCGCTTGGAGCGCGAACTGCTCGCGCAGCCGCCGCCCCTGCTCGATATCACGCTCGTGCAGGGCATGCCGAAAGGCCACAAGATGGATTTCGTTATCGAGAAGGCGACCGAACTCGGCGTGACGCGCGTCGTCCCGCTGCTTTCTCAACGCAGTTTGGTCGAGCCACGCGATGGCAAGATCGAGCGTTGGCGCCGGCTCGCGCGATCCGCGGCGCAGCAATGCGGCCGCGGCGACGTGCCCGTCGTGGAGAACCCGATTCCGTTCGCCGCGTTCTGCAGCGCGGTTGCGGCGTACGATCTCGTCCTCATCCCGTGGGAACTGGCCGGCCGGCGGCCGCTGCGCGAGGTGCTGCCGGCGCTGCTGGAGGGCGTACGGCGCGTCGCGATCGCGATCGGGCCCGAGGGCGGCTTCGCGAGCGACGAGATCGACGCGGCGGCGGCTGCCGGAGCGCACCCGGTATCGCTCGGCAGGCGCATCTTGCGCACCGAAACGGCGGGACTGGTTGCGTGCGCCGTCTTGCGTTACGCCGCTTCCGACCTCTAGCAGGGCGGACAGAGGCCGCCTCGCGCCGTATTCCTTGAGGTTATGCTAGCGACGGGGTGCCGGTGAGGTTCAGTATCGTCATTCCGACGTACAACGAAGCCGGCGGAATCGAACGGCTCGTTTCAACGCTCGACGCCGTTTTTCGCGAGAACGGACTCGACGGCGAAATGATCGTCGTGGACGATAACTCTCCTGACGGCACGGGCAAGCTCGTTGACGAACTGAGCACGCGCTATTCCGTGCGCTGTCTACACCGGCCCGGAAAGATGGGGCTGTCGAGCGGCGTGATCGACGGTTGGAAATTCGCCCGCCCCGACTCGGAAGCGCTCGGCGCGATCGACGCCGATTTCAGCCACGATCCGCGGATCATCCCGGAGATGGTGCGCGCGCTCGAAAGCGGGCGCTACGGGCTTGCGATCGGGAGCCGCTACGTGCGCGGCGGCGGCATTGAGAACTGGCCGCTCAAGCGGCGCATCACGTCGCTCGCCGCGATCGCGCTCGCGAAACCGCTGACGACCGTCAACGACATCACGAGCGGATATTTCTTGATCCAGCGTCAGGCGCTCGAGGGCGTAGAACTCGACCCGATCGGATTCAAAATCGGCCTCGAGGTCATCGCGAAAGCGCACTACGGAAAAGCGGTCGAAATACCGTACGTCTTTCACGACCGCGCCGTCGGCGAGTCGAAGCTCAACTCCGGCGAAGTGATCAATTATCTGCGGCAGCTCTCCCGCATCTACCGCAGCAAGTTGCCGGGGGCGAATGCGGTTACGCCGGCTGCGGCCGGGGAAAAAGGCGCCTGATGCCGCCGATTCCCGAATGGCTGCGCCTGCGCCGCGATAAGAGCGTCCAGCCCGAAGATGCATCGCTGTGGCAGAAGTGCCCCCGCTGCAACGAGATGCTCTACCGCAAGGACGTGGCGGCGAATCAGTGGGTCTGCACCCGTTGCGGATATCATTTCCGAATGCACGCATACGACCGGATCAATGCACTCGTCGACGGTGATTTCGTCGAAATCGGCACGGAGATTTTGCCCGGCGATCCGCTGGCGTGGACCGACAAGCGGCCGTATCCGGCCAAGCTCGAAGCCGATCGCGAAAAGTCGAAACTCACGGAGGCGGTCGTGACCGGATTTGCAACGCTGGACGGTTTTCCGGTCGCGCTCGGCGTCATGGATTTCAACTTTCGCGGCGGCACGATGGGCACGGTCGTCGGTGAACGCATCGCCAATTTGCTCGAAGAGGCGCGGCGGCGGCGGCTGCCATGCATCATCTTCACCGCGAGCGGCGGCGCGCGCATGGAAGAAGGCATGCTCGCGTTGATGCAAATGGCGAAGACGACGCAAGCCGTCGAGCGCTTCATGGAGAACGGCAACCCGTTCATCACCGTCCTCACCGATCCGACCACGGGCGGCGTTTCGGCATCGTTTGCATTCCAGGCCGACATCATCATCGCCGAAGCCAAAGCCGCAATCGGCTTTGCCGGGCGACGCGTGATCGAGCAAACGATCCGGCAAAAGCTGCCCGAAAATTTTCAGACGGCCGAGTTCTTGCTCGAAAAGGGTCACATCGATATGGTCGTCGAGCGGCACGATCTGCGCGCGACCCTCGTTCGCATGTTGGATTATGCGGTGGACCGCCGCCGCTTGACGCCGGCGCTCAAGGCCGTTCCGGAGTTCGCGCTGCAATGACGGCGCGCGCATGAACGTGATCGTCGAGCGCGAGAAGAGTCTCGTCGAGCTCGAAGCGCGCCTGGCCCAATTGCGCGAGCGCGATACGGCAAGCGGCGAGCTGCGCGCCCTCGAAACGAAGGTCGAGGAATTGCGCCGCGATATGTTCGGCCGGCTCTCTGCCTGGGAGCGCGTCAACATGGCGCGTCACCCCAAGCGGCCGCTGGCATCGGATTATCTCGCCGCCCTCGACGCGTTCGACGAACTGCACGGCGACCGCCACTTTCGCGACGATCCGGCCCTGGCGGGCGGCTTCGCCAAACTCCGCGGCCGGCGCGTCATGGTGCTCGCGCAGCAAAAGGGTAGCGACACCAAAGAGAACGTGCGACGGAACTTCGGGATGGTCTCGCCCGAGGGATACCGAAAAGCAAAACGATTGATGGAGCTTGCATCGCGCCTGCGGTTGCCGATCGTATCCTTTGTCGACACCTCCGGTGCCGACCCGGGCATCGGCTCTGAAGAGCGCGCGCAATCCGAAGCGATCGCGTCCTGCTTACTGGCGCTGACGCGAGCCGAGGTTCCGATCGTCGCGACGATCGTCGGCGAAGGCGGTTCAGGTGGGGCGCTTGCCATCGCGCTCGCCGACCATGTGATCATGGCGGAGAACGCCGTGTATTCGGTCGCTTCGCCCGAAGGATGCGCCGCGATTCTCTGGGGCGACGCGGCGCGCGCGCCGGAAGCCGCCGAACGTCTGCGTTTGACGAGTGCGGATCTGAACACGTTCGGGATCGTGGACGAAATCGTCGCCGAGCCCCTCGGCGGCGCACACCGCAACGGGCCGGCGTTCGTCCAGAAAATGCTCGACGCCGTGGACGGCGCGCTGTCTCGGCTCGACGGTCTTTCCGGCGAAACGCTGCGCGAAGCGCGGTACATGAAGTACCGCCGCATCGGGGCTTGGCGCGACGAAACGGGCGAGCGCGCGGTGGCCCTGCCGTGAGAGGGCTGCGGATCGCCGGCCGGGTAACGATTGCCGCGATCGGCCTCGTGGTCGTCGCTCTGATCGCGATTCAATACGAACGGATCGCCGCCCGCAACGTCGCTCTTTCGCAAAGTTTGGCATCCACGCGCGCCGAGGTGTCGGCCTTGCGCGAGAAACAGCGCCGCGCTCAGCGGCGGATCGACCGTCTCTCCGATCCGCGCGGGGCGGTGCCGGAAATTCACGATCGCCTGCGTTTCGTCGGGCCGCATGAGGAATTGATTTATCTCAAGGGTGCGCCGGCCGCGCCACCCGCGAAACCGGACGTGCCGTGACGTCGCAAGGCGTCGTGATCAGCGTTCACCATTTCGGCGCTATGGCGCGGCTCGAAGACGGCACGCTCGCCGCCATCTCGCCCGGCGAACTGGCCGCCCACCGTCCGACCTTCGTGCGCAGCTTGCAGCGCCGCGAACTGCTCGCCTTCCATTTGGAACGCTCGGGAAAGCGGGCGGCGGTACGGCTGGCGGACGCTCCCCCGTCCACGCTGCCGCCGCCGTCGTCGCCCGGCTTCGGCGACGCGGTCTTCGAAGCGCGCATGAACGCCTACCTCAAGTCCACCGAGGAGTGGGCGCCGGCCGACCGTCCGCCGCCGGCCGAGCGTCATTTCATCCGGAAGAAGCGCCGCGCCGCGTTTTTCGAGGCGCGCTCTAAAGATTCGTAGAAGCCGACGGCGTGAAGGCGCCGCCGGAACTTCGGGTCGAGCCCGTCAACGTGCCGGGCTGTTTCGTGCGTATTCAGGGCACCTACGGCACGCTGCGGACGGCCGAGCAGCGCGTCGCCGACTTCATCTTGGCGCACGCCGAAGAGCTGATCTACCTGACGGTGACCGAGCTCGCCGAGCGCACGCAGACGAGCGAATCCACCGTCGTTCGCCTCTGTCAAAAGATCGGCTACAAGGGCTATCAAGAGTTCAAGATCATGCTGGCCCGCGATCTCGTCGGGCCGGCCGAGACGGTATACGAGCAGATCGCGCCCAGCGATTCGCTCGAGACGCTGAAAACCAAGATCTTTCAAGCAAACGCGCAAGCGCTCAAAGACACGATCGAAGTGCTCTCCGACGCCGAGTTGTCGCGGGCAGTTGACGCGATCGCCGCCTGTCGTAAGGTGGAAGTGTACGGCATCGGCGGCAGCGCGCCGCTCGCGCTCGACGCGTACCATAAGTTCATGAAGCTCGGGATCACCGCGGTTTCGCTCAGCGACAGCGACTTGATGGCGATGTCGTCCGCGCTCTTGACGCCGGCCGACGTCGCGCTCGGCATCTCGCACACCGGTGGGTCTCGCGACGTGTGCGACGCGATGGAGCACGCGCAGCGAGCCGGCGCGACCACGATCTGCATCACGCACCGGGCGACCTCGCCGATCACGAAGGTTTCCGACATCAAACTGTTCACGGCGGCGAAGGAGACCGCGTTCGGGTCTGACGCGACGTCCAGCCGCATCGCGCAGCTCTCGATCATCGACACGCTCTACGCGGCAATCGCGAATCGCGATTACGAGACGGCCTTCGCGCGGATCCAGAAAACGCGCGAAGCGTCGGCCGGAAAGCGCTATTAAGCCACCGAGCCGGCCGCTCGCGGTCGTCTCGCTTGGAACGAATACGACCCGGCTTTTGATCGCGCGTCCCGGCGGCGGCGGGACGCTCGAGCAACTCGAGCACGGCGCGATCGGAACGCGTTTGGGCGAAGGCCTGGCGGAAGGCGGTCCGCTCGGCGAGACCGCGATGGCCCGCACGCTCGAGGCGGTCGAAACGTTTGCCGCGCGCGTTCGGGTGCACGGCGCGCAGCCGTTCGCGATCGCGACGAGCGCGATGCGGCGTGCGTCCAACGCCGCCGAATTTTCCGAACGCGTGCGAGCGCTCGTGGGAGCCGGCGTGCGCGTTCTCGATGGCGGCGAAGAAGGCGCGTGCAGTTTTCGCGGCGCCACGGCGAGCGCTCCTCGAGACGGGCGGCGCCGCGCCGTGCTGGACGTCGGCGGCGGCAGCACCGAATGTGCCGCAGGACGCGACGGCGTGCTCGACCGCGCACGCTCGGTTGAGATCGGATCGGTGCGTCTGACGGAGCGCTTTCCGGATCTTGCGGGCAACGCTCCGGGCGAACGGGCACGCGCCGCCGCGGCCGCGGCACGCCGGACGGCCGCGCAGATGCTGGCGTGGCTTGGGGATTACCGTCCGGTGGACGAGGTGCGCTGCGTTGCCGGAACGCCGTTGACCGTCGGCGCAATCGCGTTCGATTCGCACGTAGATCGCGTTTCCGGCCGCGAGCTTTCGCGCGCGGCGCTCGACGGCGTAATCGCCGATCTGCTCGAGCGCGATCTCGCCTCGCGCAAGGCCGTTCCGGGCATGCTCGCGCAGCGCGCCGACGTGCTGCCCGCGGGCGGCATCATCGTTTCCGAGGCATTGCGGCTCTTGGGCCGCGACTCGGCCCTGCTGGAAGCCGATGACCTGCTGTTAGGCTTTTTGCTCGGCGTGAAGAACGAGTAGCGGGCGCCCCAACGGGATGATGGTGGAATCGGTAGACACAGCAGACTTGGAACATGAGCCGGCGGCCCGGAAACGACCGCCGGGATGCGCTCAAATTCGGTGGACTCTCGCGCACGCGTGACAACGCCGAGCCAAGCCCCTCTCCGAGGGGAAGGTGTAGAGACTGGACGGGCGCGGCCTAGAGTGTGAACGGCATACGGTCAAGGCACAGTCCAGACCACAAACGCTTCAGGCGGTGGTGAAAACCATAGTGGTACGAAAATCTGCAGCCCGAAAGGGCGTCCGAGTTCGAGTCTCGGTCATCCCAAAGCCACACAAACGCGTACACTTGATTCAGAGATTCTGAGCAAAGCCGTCCTGCGGTCTGCGGCGTTACTTCGTGCTTCGTCGCATGCGCCGTATCGTGCGTTACTCGGTAGATCCCGGACGATGGCACTTTCTCCCCGGGCTTATATTCGGTCATTTCGCACTGTTGCGCTGACAACGGTGATTTGGCGCCTTATTGCTTCGCGATGGAAAGACTCTTGCCGCGACCGTTCACGACGGTGAGGGTTTGCCCGTCTGAAAAGATCGCAACGGGCGCGGATTCGAACGAAGGCGGCAGAGCGAATGTTTCGATCTTGAGTGTCGCAGGAGTAAGTCGAATGAGAAATGACGGCATGCGGACGATGGGCAGATCAAAGGGCGGGGTCGCGACTCCAAAGATCACATCTGGCATTATTAATTGCGCCATCGTGATCTCGTCCGGCATTGCGTCCCATATAACATCGTCTACCTGCCTTCTCGGAATAACATATGGGATCGAAGGACTCTTCGTGGGCACCCAACCTTGAACATCAGGAGATGCACGAGGCAGATTGACGCGGACAGGTGCCACACCGGCGCGTTCAACAACGGCAACGCCTTCTGCACTGAGAACTCCGACGCGAAACGGGTCAGCGAGAACCACATAGCGCCACGCAAGCAAGTTCGATCTCCCCTCGGGAGAGAGTCCCCGCGCGGTGACGGTCGGTGTTGCCGCGGCCATCCACGCGGCCGCGCCAGCGAGTAATTCGATCCTATTTATACGCATGAGAATACCTACTGCGGCAAGGGAACGTCGTCCCAGGCGAGGTTGAATCCGTCGAGATTATAGTAGTCTACACCGTTCCCATCAGTCAGACTCAACGTGCGGCGTGCTGCACGGTCATCGGCAGAAGTTCGGTCTTAAGGCAGGAAAATCACGTTCGTCGGGACGGTTGACGAGAAGGTCGCGATCTCGTCACCCGGCGTTCCGTCGGCGCGCAGGTGCAAGCAGCGGTAACCGAGTTCGCGCAGTTGCGCGATGAGATCGTTCGCGCCGCATCCTGAGACGGCGCGAAGCTGCGTTTCGTGCAGTTCGGAGAGGATCGCCGGCCGGTCGCGCTCGAGCGTCCGGCGGGCGCCGTTGACGACGCGCGACTCGGCACCTTCGACGTCCATCTTGATGAACGCGCAGCGGCGTTCTCCGAGGACGTCGTCGAGCGGGACGCACGGCACCCGCTCGTCGGTCTGGAAAATCTCGGGCGTCGCGCTGCGCGCGAGGTGCGCGCCGCCGAAGTTTGCCGTCCGCGGGGCGTGGCGAAGCACGGCCTCTTCCGCGCAGTCGGAAAGCGCCTCGCGCCGCACTTCGACGCGTTCGCTGAAACCGTTTTCCGCGACACTTGCCGACAGCGCGTCCCCAAGATAGCCTAACGGCTCGAACGCGAGCACCCGTCCGGCCGGCCCGACGAGCTTCGCCATATGCAAGGCGTGAAATCCAAGATTCGCGCCGACGTCCACGGCCAGATCGCCCTCACGGACGGTGTGCTCGATGAAGCGCGCCTCGGCGAGCTCGTAGGCATCCACCAGCACCGGGCGCGCGATCGCGAGATCGTCGAGCGACACCCAGAGCCGATAGCCGAACGCGGTCTCCTTGATGACCCACGAACTGCGATCGAACCGGTGAAAATCGTGCGGCAAGATCTGCTCGCGCATGAGAACCCACCGCGCGAGCCGCCGGAATGCGCGACCGAACAAGACAGGCGTAGTTGGGGCTCGCGCGAGTCGTCCCTGCCGCGTTCCCCGATGCCACGGCGGTCGTGGTGACCGCGACGAGTGTCCCCCGTCACACGCATTTGATAGTAATGTACGGTAAGATCGACCTAATTCCCGAGCGCAGTTCTCACGGAGGAGACGCATGCGTTATACAGGATCGACCACGTCTGTAGTTCCCCGGCCCTCGACCGCCGGCTGCCGCATTCCCTACCGCTCGAAAGCGCGCTAGGTTTTTCGGTACATCGGCGACTTTGATGCTTCACGAAACCCAGGTGATGGAGGGAACGGCAACGCACGCGTCTGCCCGCGTTCGTTTGATCCATGCCTCGGCCGGGTTCGAAGGCGTCGTGCTCCAAGAGCGGATGTCGCTCTCGCAATTCTTGCTCGCACTCGCCGGCGCACTGGCCGACGAGCACCCCGGGATCCGCAGGACGCTGTGGGGCGCGCAGCAGCGCGCACGCCAAGCGCCAAACCCGCCGGACGCTCTCGCCGCCTGGCTGATGCGCCACATCGGCGATGCGGCGACCGAGATTACGGTCGGCGGATTCGGCAGCGCCTCCACCGACGATGCGATCGTGCGCTTTCTTCAGTCCGCGATCGAACGTTCGCCGCAGGGCTGTTGCTGGACGCTCTACGGCGAAAACTTCGACGATCTGCCGATCGCCGCTTGGCGGGCCCGCAGGCTCGCAAGCGAACCTTCGACTCCGTCCGGCGCCGCCGTTGCGCGGCCGTCTAGCGAAGCTGCGGCGAAAGCGCCGGGCGCGCTCGCGACGCTGTTTGCGACCGGCGACCGCAGCGAACTGCTGACGCTCATCAACCGCTACGGCTTCGCGCTCATCGAGAGCGACGAAGCGCACGTGCTGTACGAAGCCGCGATGTCGTTGCCCGAGGCTTCAAGACGCACGAACGCTGCCGTGCAGACGCTCCTCGCGATGGCGGCTGCGCTCGAAGGTCAGACCGATGTGGCGGAATCGTTGTTCCTCAACGCGATGGCCGTTGCGGTGGACGAGATCGAACGCTCGCACGTCCGGTTACGGTACGCCTGCGACATCATGCGCCGCCACCGCCTGGATTCCGTCGAGTTGCTCGAGGCGAACCTCGCGCTCGACCTGCCGGGGGCCCTTGCCGTTGCGAGCCGCTCGGCGGTGGCCGCAGCCTACGCGCTCGCCGGACGTGCGGACGAAGCGCGAACGGCCGCCAACGCGGCCCTTGCCGGCGTCACGGGCATGGATGACGAGGCGCTGTATGCGCGCGTCCTGCACCAAGCATCGTTCGTCGCCCTCTGCGACGGCCGTTTCGACGACGCGGAACGGCTGGCTGCGGAGTCGCGCGCCCGCGCCGCGTCGATCGGTCTGTACGAAACCGCGGGCGGCGCGGCGAGCGTGCAATACAACGTCTATTTCGACGTCAAAGAAGATTTGGAGAAAACCGTCGAGGCGCTCCGCTTCCTTGCGGACTGCGGCGCCAAATGCGGCAGCGCCGACAAGCAATCGTACGCGTTGACGGCGGCGTACGAAATCGAAGTGGAGCGCGGGGACGAAGCGGCGATCGCCGCCCTCGAAGCCGAATTGCAAGACTTCGACGTGGCCTACGGCTTGCGCGGCACCGACGAAGTCGTCCTCTCCTCGCAAGCCCTTCAGCTCGCGTGGAACGGCGAGTTTACCCGTGCGTACGCGATGCTCAAAGGGAGCGCAGAACGCCAAAGCGAGCCCGGACGTCGCGCGCGCCGCTGGGCGGAAGCCGCGCTGTACGCGGCCGCCTCGTTCAACGCGCGGGCGAGCGAACACGCGTTGCAGATGGCGCAGCACCATATCGCGCTCGGCGATCCGTCGAACGCGAACCGAACTCGCGCTCGAGGCTTCGTCGCGTTAACGCTCGCGCTCTGCGGCCGAACGGCCGAGGCCCAAACCGAAGCGGCCGAAGCGATGGGCGAGATGTCGCGCGACCGCGGACGCATATATGCGTTGGCTGCACTTTCCGCGCAGGCCGCCGGCTGGTCGTCGGGGACGAATGCCGGCAGCGACGTCCTCGCAGGGTTGGAAACGGTCCGCACGCGTGGGTTAGGCGGCATCGCGCGGCTGATCGAAGCGTTGCCGATGGATGCATTCCCCGATCGCACGAGCCGGGAGTTGGTCGCATGATGCAGGCGCCCCACGATTTCATCGCGCACGTGCCGCCCGACGACCGCACGCTCGGCGTTCGTTTGCTCGCGCCGTCGTTCTTGCGCGAATGCGCCGGCCCGGATCGGGAGCGCCGCACGCACCTGCTCGAATGGACGCGAGAAGTGTTTCGGCCGGGTCGCGAGCGAGCGATTCGCGCGCTGTTCGCCGCCGCGGGCGCTCTCGGCGTCGAGTCGCTGCCCGCGCAATCCGAAATCGACGAACTCGTCCCAGTCGGCGCGCGCGTTTCCAACGCCAATTATTTCGACGAAGTGGACGGCGCGATTGAAGCGCTCCTCGAGAAGATGAGCCCCTTCGAAGTCGCGCACGCTCGCGCGAGCGCGGCATGGTGTCGCCGGCTCGCGGGACGGCTCGGGCTCGGCGAAGTGCAAACGCGCTTCGTCGCGCGCTGCGGATTGCTCCACGACGTCGGCACGCTGCGCGTCGCCAAGCAAGGCGACCACGCGGGACACGCGCTGGCCGGAGAACGCATGGTGCGGCGCCTCTCGATCCTGACGCCGTTCGCCGGCATCGTCCGTTCGCACCACGAGCGTTTTGACGGATCGGGCGGACCCGACGGCTTGCGCGGCACCGAAATCCCGCTGGAGGCACGGATCGTCGCCGTTGCCGCCGGTTTCCACGACCGGCTTTCGCCGGCAAACGGTCTCCCGTCCACGCCGGAAGCGGCGATGCGCGAGTTGACCGCCGCTTCGGGAACGCTGTACGACGTCACCGTCGTTGCGGCACTCGTGGAACTCGTCTCCCGCTAACAACGCTTCGTTCGACCGGCGTCACTGTCGCCCGTCACTTCGCGTCGAGAGTGCGTTGCGACGCTCGTTTTCGATTTCGCGCGCGTCGTAATTATCTATGTGCCCCGCATATTTTCGCGTCACCTCGAACGCGGTCAACTGGCGCCGTTGATGGCAATTGCGATCGTGCCGATTCTCGGCATGACCGCGCTCGCGATCGATGTTGGGTATCTGCGCAACGAGCAGCGACTACAACAGTCGGCAGCGGACAGCGCCGCGCTTGCGGGCGCCGCCGAGCGTGCGTATCCGGCATCCGCCGCCTCGCCCGCTGCGTGGATTACGGCCGCACGTACCGACGCGGCATCGAACGGGTTCACGCACGACGGGACGAGCACCATCGTCACCGTCAACAATCCGCCGGCGTCCGGCTCGTATACCGCCAGTTCGACGGCCGTCGAAGTGTTGGTGAAGGTGAAGCACCCCGGGTTTTTCTCGGGCATCTTCAACAAAACCAGCGACTGGGTGACGACGCGCGCCGTCGCGCACTTGACCGGCAACGGCGCAGGTTGCATCGTGGGCCTCAATCCGAACGCTTTGCCGTACACGATTCAAGTCACCGGCGGATCGGTGAACGCATCAGCCTGTAACATCGAAGACGCCGGCAAGTGGAACTTCACCGGTGGCACTGTTACGGCGGCGGCCATCGGCGTTGCGGGGACGATCACCAAATCGGGCGGCACCTATGGTGCGGCGTCGGCGATGTCAGCGGCGGCGCCGAGCGATCCGTGTCAGTCCATTGCCGGCTGCGCGTACCTTTCCAACTCGCCGCCCGCGACGACGCCCTGTTCGCCGAGGTCGGTGTCCAGCGGCACCGTCACGCTGTTGCCGGGAATTTACTGCGGCTTGACGATCAGCGGCGGCATCGTCACCTTGAGCCCCGGGCTTTACGTCATGACGACGTCGGCATTCAAAATTTCGGGCGGCACCGTCACCGGCACCGGGGTCACGTTCTATATCGCTGCGGGCTCTTCGGTCGACATGACTGGCGGCACGAAGAGCCTGTCTGCGCCGTCCTCGGGCAACACTGCGGGAATGTTGATCTATCAAGTTGCGGCCAATACGACGACGGCGAAATTGACCGGCGGCGCGGGCGCGGTGTGTCCCGGAAGCACGACCGTCATGTCCGGCATCGTCTACACGCCGGGTGCATTGCTGAACGTCACCGGCGGATACTGGGATCCAACTGCCGTGATCGCCGGCTCCCTGAACGTTTCCGGCGGCGGTCTCACGTGCATGTCGAGTCCGGTCGGATCCAGCCAGGTCGCTCGTGCGGTGCTGGTCGAGTGAAAAAGGCTGCGCGGGACCAAGCGGGGTCGGCTAGCGTCGAGATGGCGCTCTTGGCGCCGGCCTTGATTCTGATCCTGTTCGGGATCGTCGAAATGGGGCGGTTCGCGCACTTTAGCATCCTCGTTCACAATGCCGCACGTGCGGGCGCGCAGTACGGCGCGCAAAACCTCATCACGGCGATCGACGCGCCGGGCATGCAGACCGCGGCGCTCAACGACGCGCAAAACACCACAGGCGTGACGTCCACCGCGACCTTCTACTGTCAATGCGCCGACGGCACGGCAGCCGCGTGTTCGGCGACGGCGTGCTCGGCCGACCATCGGGTCACCTACGTGCAGGTCGGCACCCAGGGCACGTTCGTCTCGCTCTTCCACTACCCGGGACTGCCGCCTTCGCTGACGATCGCCGGCAGCTCCATCATGCGCGTGAGCCAATGACGGGGCTGTGATGGCGCTCACATGGTGCTCTGAAGCACTCCCGCCTTGGTCGGGGACGCGCTACGATAGGAGGTGGTTTCGGCGTTAAGCGGTCACGCCCGCGTGCCGAACATCACAGTGGAGAGGTAGGAAGACAGAAGGTCCATGCCGCGACGTATCAACGGAGGTTCCCGGGGTCAGATCATGCCGCTGATGGTGTTTGCCATCGTGCCGGTGCTGATTTTCGCGGCCCTGGCCCTGGACGTGGGGTACTGGCGCAACGAGCAGCGCAAACAGCAAACTGCCGTGGATAGTGCCGCGATCGCGGCCGCGGTCGAGGCGGCCGTTTCCTCAACGGCGTCGCCTTTGCCGTCGGTGACCGCCGCGAGGACCGACGCAACCTCGAACGGTTACACGCACGATGGGATCAACACGATTCTGACCGTCAACGATCCGCCGACGACCGGGAACTACACGGCGGATGCGACCGCCGTCGAAGTCTACTTGAAGGTAAAGCACGGCGGCTTGTTCACCGGCATCGTGGGGCAACGCTCCGATTGGATTACGACGCGGGCAGTCGCGAGGCTCACGACGACGAATTCGAACTGCTTCGTCATTCTCAGCACAGCGGACGACGCCACGAATTTCAGCGCCGATGCGGTCACGTTACCGGCCTGCGGAATTCTCGACGACGGTGGTTGGAGCGACCACGACACGGAAACGGTTACGGCGACCTACGTCGGTGTCGCCGGCAAACTCAACGCCCCCTCGGGGACGTATCCGAATGCAAGACCCACTCCCTCGACGATCCCAGCGGTCGATCGGTGCCCGACGATCGCAGGGTGCGCCTACTTAACGAATAACGTGCCGGCGACTTCTCCGTGCGGTAACAACAATTATTCTCTTTCGAGCGGAAGCGCTACGATCAGCCCGGGGGTGTATTGCGGCGGCATAAAAGGTCACAACGCCACGCTCACGATGCACCCCGGGCTCGACGTTCTGACCGGCGCCAATGGA
>JACRTZ010000007.1 GCA_014304965.1 Vulcanimicrobiota bacterium
GCTGCGCAGCCGGAACGTGGGTGCCCCCCCGGGTCTCGACGTCCGCCCGACCCCTGCCAAGGTGAAGTCGGCCCTCTTTTCGATCTTGGGGCCGGCCAAGGATGGGGCCCCCTTCCTCGACCTCTATGCCGGCTCTGGAGCGGTCGGCTTCGAGGCGCTTTCGCGTGGGGCGTCGCACGTCACGTTCGTGGAATTGCACGCGCCCACGGCCGCCGCCATCAAACGGACCGCGGCGGACCTGGGGGTCGAGAAGCGGACGGCGATCGTCTGTGCGCCCGCCGAAAAGGCAGCCCAACGCGTGACCGGCCGCTTCGCATTCGTGTTTGCCGACCCGCCGTACGCGCTGCCGCCGCCGCACCTGACGTTTTCTACCCTGCGGTTGCGCGGCGCGGTGGACGCGGAATCGCTGCTCGTGTACGAACATCGCGACGGCGCCCCGATGTTCGAATCGCCCGGATTCGTCACGACGCGAGAGGCGCGCTATGGCGATACGGCGCTGCAGTTCTTGAAAGTGGCGGCATGAACGGCCGCCCGGACGGACGCGTGCACGCCGTGTACCCCGGCTCGTTCGATCCGCCGACGAACGGTCACCTCGACGTCGTCGCGCGCGCGTCGGCCGTCTTTCCGATCGTGACGGTCGCCGTCGTCGTAAACCCGCAGAAGCGCGATCCGTACTTCTCGCTCGAAGAGCGCGAGACGATGTTGCGCGCCTGCGTCGAACCATTCGGCAACGTTCGCGTCGCGAACTTTCGGGGACTCTTGGCGGATTTCGTCAAAAGAATCGATGCCGACGTTATCGTCAAAGGCTTGCGGGTCGTTTCGGACTTCGAAAGCGAGATGGCGTTCGCGCACATGAACCGCGCCCTCTCCAGCGTTGACACGATGTTTCTGATGTCCGATTCGGCCTACTCGTTCGTCAGTTCCAGCCTCATTAAGGAAGTGTTCCTTCAAGGCGGAGACGTCGCGAAGTACGTCCCGCAAGTGGTTCTCGAATTCATGGAAGCTAAACGACTCGCGCACACCGGGAGGAAATGAATTGTCCGTCTACCGCGTCATAGATAAACTCGAAACGTACGTCCGCGAAGGTACGTGGCTCCCTTTCGGCCATCGCATCCTCAGTCAGGAACGTTTGGTCGAGTACATCGAAAAACTGCGGTCGACGCTTCCGGACGAAGTCGGCCGCGCGAAAGTGATCGCCACCAATAAGGATCGCGTCATTCGCGACGCGCAGGAGAAGGCGCAGCAAATCGTCAGCGACGCCGCCAGCACGCAAGCGCAACTCGTGGATCAAACCGACGTGATGCGCCAAGCGCGCACGACCGCCGAAATCATTCTGCGCGAAGCGGAAGAGAAGGCCCGCAAAGTTCGTCAGGGCGCCGACCAGTACGCAGCGCAAGTGCTGGCGGATCTCGAAATGCGGCTGTCCTCGGCCATCGGCTCGGTGAAGAAGGGCCAAGAAGCGCTCGTTGCCCAGCATCTCGCCGCGCAGCCGGCGCAGCCTGCGCCGAGTTCGCCCTCTGCGAATCAGCCGCTCGCGGACGCGGCGGCCAAGAGCAAACGCGCCGCGTTCGACGCGCAATCGGAATCCTCGAAGCTCGAGTCGATCGAGGCCAAAGTCTGAAGCTACGGCGCGGCGGCCGGCGCTACATCGTCGCCTTCGCCGTCGCTTCGTTGCTTGCGGCGGCGGCAATCGTGCCGACGCCGTACTGGATCATCGCGCCCGGCACGGCGGTGGATCTGAGCCGCTCGATTGCGGTAGACGGTCACGCGCCCCCGCGCGACCGGTACTATCTGACCGACGTGACGCTTTCGCGCGCGACCGGCTTGACGTGGCTGGCAGGATTCGTTCCGGGCTCGATGCTCGTCAAGCAAGACGTGCTCGTGCCGGCCGGCGAGTCGCTGCGTCAGTACGATCGGACGATGGGCGACGCGATGACGCAAAGTCAGGGAATTGCGGCGCTCGTTGCAGAGCGCGCCGTGGGCCTGCGTGTTGCCGAACCCCCCGAACAGATCGTCGTGGGCGAGATCTTATCGAATTCGCGCGCGGGAACGGCGTTACATATCGGCGACGTGCTCGAGCGCGTTGCCGGACGGCCGATTCTCAGTCCGCACGACGTCGCGCTTGCGGTCACCGCGCTGCGGGCCGGCACGCCCGTGCGGGTGCTCGTCCGCCGCGACGGAAATCGACGGCTGCTCGCCGTCACAACGATGGCGACCGTTACCGGTACGCGCTTCGGCATTCGGGTGGAACGCACGATGCAGCAGCCGGACTTGCCGGTGCCGGTCCGTTTTAGTCTCGGCAACATCGCCGGCAGTTCGGGCGGGCTGATGTTCGCGCTGCATATTTACGGAACGCTCTGCGAGCGCTGCGCGCAGCGCGGCGCGCTGATTGCCGGAACGGGCGCGCTGTCGCCGGACGGGCGCGTGCAGCCGATCGAGGGAACCCGTCAAAAACTGATCGCCGCCAAGCGCGCGGGCGCTCGCGTATTTCTGGTACCGCGTGAAAATTATCCCGAGATTGCCGCCGAGCGCGGCATCCGCATCGTGCCGGTGGACTCGTTCCACCAAGCACTTCAAGCGCTCGCGAGTTGAGTTCTCGCTAGACGGGCGGCGCCTGCACGTTGTAGGCGAAGGCCTCGAGCTGCGTGCGGTCGAGCGCGCGTACCCGGCCGCGATCGAGCTCGACGGCGTCCGAGGTCTTGAGCCGCAGGAGCGCGCGCGCCGCCATGTCGCGCACGGTTCCGGCGGCGGCAGCGATCTGCGCTTGCGTGAGGTTTTCGACGCCCGAGAGTCCGCGCGCCATGCCGGTCGTGGCGGGTGCGTAAGAGAGCAAGAACTTTGCGACGCGTTGCAAGACGTGGGCGAACGCGAGATCCGCGATCGTGTCGATCGAGCGGCGGCGCGCTTGCGAAGCATCCTTGAGAAAACCGATCGCGAGTTCGGCGTCGGTGTGGCACGCGTGCAGGATCGCTTCTTGCGGCAGCGTGACGATCGTGGCGTCAGTCAAGGCTTCAGCGCGCGTCGTGGCGCCGCCGCCGTCGAAGGTCGCCGTTTCGTTGAGCGGATCGTGCGCGACCCGCTCGCCTAGCGACTGGGTCTTGCCGTCGGCCGATAACAAGGTCAGGACGATTTTTCCGGAACGCACGAACGCGAGGTACGGCCACATTTCACCTTCATCGAAGATCGCGTCGCCTTGTTTGTAATTCCGCTCCCCCGCCGTGCCGGCGAGTTCGCGCACGGTTTGTGCCCGCGCGTTCGCAAGCGGCGTGCAGTGGGAGAGGAAGGTGGCCAGATCGGCATGCTCGTCGATGCGCTCGATTCGGATCGTCCAGCGGCCCGAGCCGAGATTGCGGGCGTCCCACGAGAACCGTCCCGGCCGCTGCTGCAAGAACTCGTTGCGGAGGGCGCGGGGGTCGGTCTCCTCGGGAAGTTCGAGGATACCGCCCATCTGCAGCTTGTCGAAAGCTTCGAGGATGATCACATTGCGATTCAACGTCGGCAGCGTTCGGCTGTCGAGGCTCATCGCGGGAACGCGTGTGTTCGCCATCGCGGGCCTCTTTATAGGAAGGGCCAGCCTGGCCTTCCGCACGAAGCGGCCGCTCGGTGAAAGGCCAGCCGTCCGGTGCGCGCCGCCTCGCTTCGCGTGCGGTGGATCTCCTCGCGTTCAGCCTCATCGTTCTTGCGCTCTACCGTTTGTTCGTGGCGCCGAGCGTTTTCAACCGGCCGTTGGCGCGAGCGCCTGAATTTTCGCTCGCGGCGCTCGACGGCGGCGTGGAACGTTTGGGCGCGAAGTCCGGGCGCGTGGTCTTCGTGGATTTTTGGGCGTCGTGGTGCGGGCCGTGCAAAGTGACGCTTCCGCTGGTCGAGCGATTCGCCCGCACGCATCCCGACGTGGACGTGATCGCCGTAGACGTCGGCGAAGATACTGCGGTCGCGACGGCGTATGCGCGCGCGGAACACCTTCGCCGCGTAGCGTTCGATCCCGACGAACGCGTCTACCATGCGTTCGGCGGCGGCGCGCTGCCGACGATGGTCGTGGTGGATCCGCAAGGCTTCGTGCGAAAAACGTGGATCGGGGTGAATCCCGCGATCGAGTTGGCGATGGACGCCGCGCGCAAGAAGCTGTCGGCGCCGTAACGGACGCCGCGCCGGCGCGCCTTAAAAAGATGATGACCGCAAGCGGGGTCGGGCGACATTCCCTCGCAGGGACGGCGGCTCGCTTCCATCCTTGGAAGCTCGTGCGCCTCGGCGGCTCCTCGTTCCGCCGTCCCGGCTTCACGTCGTCGCCAACGCCCGGCTCGGGAACGTAGCGGCCACCCCGCTGCTTTAGGTAAAGTCCCGAGGGCGCGCAGCGTCGCTTGCCGAGGCGCAACATAATGAAAGATGATATATTAGGGGCATGGCGCGGGCG
>JACRTZ010000281.1:0-16167 GCA_014304965.1 Vulcanimicrobiota bacterium
AATCGCAGACCTCAGCCTCAACCCACGCGCCGCCGCGCATGGCATAGTCGCGCACCGTCGCCGGCCTCCGGCCGCACGACTCGCAAATGGTCGTCATTGCGCTGCCTCATACCGAGGTCCGGAGCACGCGGTTTCAGACGGCGGCAAACCAGTGGGCAGCATCGTGCGACCTTTCGCGCATACGGCGCTGCATCCTTAAAGGTGCTGGGACAGGACCCCCCGCCAGGGTTCCCCAATACGGTCGAGCTTCGCTCACTTGGGAAGGACCACTCCGGCAGATCATGGCCTACATCATCACCGAACCGTGCATCGGGACGCGCGATAAGTCGTGCGTCGACGTGTGCCCGGTGGACTGCATCCACGGCAACCCCGAGGACGAAGAGAAGAAGGGCATGCTCTACATCGATCCCGAGGTGTGCATCGATTGCGGCGCGTGCGTCTCCGCCTGCCCGGTCGAAGCGATCTACGCGGATTCCGACGTGCCGGAAAAGTGGACGAACTACATTCCGATTAACGCCGAATTCTTCAAGAAGGCTTGAGCTAAGACGCTGCGCTTCGGCATGCTCGGAACGAGCCGAGCGATCGCCGACGAGCTGATGGACGATCCTGCGGTCGATCCGCGATCGCTATCCGAGAATTTCGACGACATCGAGCGCGCCAACCGGCTCTTCGGCGGATTGGCGCCGGTTCTCCATGCCGTGTTTGCCGCCGATGCTCGCACGGTGCTCGACGTCGGGTGCGGCAGCGGCGACGTGGCGCGCGCCATCGCACGGGCCGCGCGCGCACGCGGGCGGCAGGTCGAAGTGACGTGCCTGGATCGCAGTCCCGCCGTCCTCGCGATCGCGCGCGAGCGAACGCGGAGCGAGCCGTCCATTCGCGTCGTCGAAGGCGACGCGCTGGCGCTGCCGTTCGGCGACGCATCGTTCGACGTCGCGACCTTGAATTTGGCCTTGCATCATTTCGACGAACTGGAAGCCGTCGCGGGGCTCCGCGAGTTGCGCCGCGTCGCGCGAACGCAGCCGTTCGTTTGCGACTTGCGCCGCTCGCCGCCCGCGTATTATGCGGCCATCGCCTATGCGACCCTCATCGCGCGCAACCCGCTGACGCGCCACGACGCGCCACTCTCGGTCCGCCGGGCCTACACGCCCGAGGAAGCGTTGGGCTTGGCACTGCGCGCAGGCTGGAAAGCGCCACGCGTGCGCCGTTCCCCGTTTTTCCGCATGCTGGTGTGGGACGATGCCTGACATCGTGATAGCCGGCGGTGGCCCAGCCGGTGCGTCGTGCGCGCTCGCACTCGCGCGCGCCGGACGCTCGGTCACCATCGTCGAACGCGCGCAATTTCCACGGCAGAAAGTCTGCGGCGAATATCTGAACGCCTCGGTACTGCGGGCGCTCGACGACCTCGGGATGGGCGCCGCGGCGCGCGGGCTAGGATATGCGCTCGACGGCGTGCGCATCGTGGTCGCCCCGCTCGATCCGCTCGAACTGCGCTTCCCCGAGCCCGCACTTGCGCTCGAGCGCGCGACGCTCGATAGCGCGTTGCTCGACGCGGCGGTGACGGCGGGCGCGCGGCTCGTGCGCGGACGCGCGGAAGACGTCGTCATGGAGGACGGCCGCGTGAGCGGCCTCGCCGTTCGCGACGAGCGCGGCGACCTTACGGCGATCCGCGCGCGCTTTGCGATCGGCGCGGACGGGATCGGTTCGCTCGTCGCGCGCCGTCTGGGGCTCGTGCAGACCGCGCGGGGAAAACAGCGGTTCGCATTGGGCGGACACTATCGCGGATTCGGCGACCTCGGCGGTTGCGTCGAAATGCACGTCGGGCAAGGCGCGTATTTTGCGCTCAACCCGCTCTCGGGCGACCGGACAAACGTGATGGTCGTCGTCGCGCGAGACCGTCTCGCGCAGTGGTCGGCGACCGTGAACGACGGCATGCGGACCGAAGCGGCGCGCTTGGCGGGCGGCCGCCGCTCGTTCGACGGCGTCGAGCGCGAAGGTCCGCGCGTTTCTATCGGTCCACTCGATTTCCGCGTGAAGCGCGCGTGGGCTCCCGGCGCGCTCCTTGCGGGCGATGCCGCGGGCTTCGTCAATCCGTTCACCGGTCAAGGCGTCGAGCTCGCCCTGCGCAGCGGCGCCGACGCGGCGGCAACGATTCTCGCGGCGACCGGCGACGCGTCGAAAGAAGATGCGTTGCTCGCGGCCTACGGCGGCCGCCGCGCGCGCGAGCTTGCCGTGCGCCGCCGCAGCGCGACGTTCGTGAACCTCTTGACCGACGTGCCGGTCTTGGCGCGGCGCGCCGCCGAGCGTCTGCGACGCGTTCCGGAGTTGAACGATGCGCTGCTGGCGGCCCTGGGCGCCGGCAAAACGCTCGAGGCGCCCTTCGTGCCGTGGCGGCTCGCGCGGCTCGTCCTATGACGACCACGCACAACGAGATCTTCATCGCGGCGCCCCCGTCCGCGATCTATCGGTATGCCTGCGCAACCGAGCGCTGGCCCGAAATCTTGCCGCATTACCGCTTCGTCCGGGTCCTCGAGGACCGCGGGCTCTCGCGCATCGTCGAGATGGGTGCGAGGCGGAATTGGATCCCGGTTCGATGGGTCGCGGAGCAAACGAACAATCCGGATCGCCCTCACATCCGTTTCAGACACGTTGCCGGTTGGACGAGGGGGATGGACGTCGAATGGATCTTCGAGCCGGTCGACGGCGGCACGCGCGTCGTCATCGATCACCGGCTGCACTTCCGGTTTCCCTTTGCCGCGGAATTTCTCGGAAAGTGGGTCGTCGGTGACTTTTTCGTCGGCAACATCGCCGGCAAGACGCTCGCGCGCATGAAAGAACTCGTAGAAGCGGAATCGCGCGCGTGACGGGCAGTTCCCGCTACGAACATCGCGTCGCCGTGACCGGCATCGGCATCGTGTCGCCGCTCGGCATTGGGCTCGAACGCTTCTGGGAAGCCATCGTGGCCGGAACGATCGCAACCAAGACCCTCACGCGCTTCGATGCAAGCTCCTATTCGGCGCGGGTCGCGGCGCAGGTGGACGATTTCGAGCCGGCCGATTTCATGACGCCGCGCCGCGTGCGCTGGACCGAGCGGTTCGCGCAATTTTCCGTTGCGGCGACGCGACTGGCGCTCGAAGACGCGCGCTTTACGCCCAAACCGGACGACGACGACGTCGGCATCTGGATCGGATCGGCGCTCGGCGGCGTGGCTTTCGGCGAAGAGCAGCACGACAAATTTCGAGCCGGCGGCATCCGTGCGATCCGCCCGTTGCTCGCGATCGCGGTGTTCGGAGGGACGGCGACGACCAACGTCGCGCTCGAATTCGGTCTGCGCGGCCCCAACGTCGCCAATGCGAACTCGTGTGCCGCCGGGAGCGTCGCGATCGGCGAAGCCTTTCGCGCGATCGCTGGAGGTGAGGTGCGGGCGGCCGTCGCCGGCGGCGTTGAAGCGCCGCTGTCGCCGCTCGTGTTCGGCGCCTTCGCGATCATCCGCTCGATGTCCACGCGGAACGGCGAGCCCGGGCGAGCGAGCCGCCCGTTCGATCGCGATCGCGACGGTTTCGTCATGGCCGAAGGCGCCGGCATGTTCGTGCTCGAGCGGTACGACGATGCGGTCGCACGCGGTGCCCGAATTTATGGAGAGATTTGCGGTTTTGGTTTGAGCGGCGACGCCCATCACATGACGGCACCCTTGCCGGACGGGAGCGGCACGGCACGCGCGATGCGCGCCGCACTGCGTGACGCGCGCGTTCTTCCGGACGAGATCGAATTGATCGACGCGCACGGTTCGTCCAGTCCGCTCAACGACGCGACCGAAGCGCGCGCCATCGCGAGCGCCTTCGGCGAGCGCGGCGCGCGCGTACCGGTCGTCGCGACCAAGGGCCAGCACGGGCACGCGCTCGGCGCGACGGGTGCCTGGGAGGCCGCGATCACGCTGCTCGCCATGGAGCGCCGTACGATTCCCGGGTTGCCGAATCTCGACGTGCGCGACCCGGCGCTCGACGTCAACGTCGCGCGCAAAAATCGACGTTCCGAAGCGCGTCTGGCCTTGTCGAACTCGACCGGGTTCGGCGGCATCAATGCGGCGCTCGTCCTGCGCGCGGCCGGCGCGTGAGCGCTCCCGTCGAGGTCCGCGACGCCGTGAAAATCTATGCCGGCGAAAGCGAGCCGGTGCGCGCCCTCGACGGCGTTACGTTCGACGTTCGGCGAGGCGAGATCGTCGCGCTCGTCGGCCCGAGCGGTTGTGGGAAGAGTACGCTGCTGAATCTGATCGGTTGCGTGGATCTGCCGACATCGGGAACGGTCGCGATCGAGGGGGCGGCAACCTCGCTTTTGGGCGACGATGAGCTGACGGCTTTGCGCCGAGAACGGGTCGGCACCGTATTCCAGTTCTTCAACCTGCTTCCGAGCCTCGACGTCGCCGGCAACGTCGGATTGCCGCTGGTCTTGCAGCGCCGGCCGCCGGGCGAAATTGCGGCGCGCGTGGCTGCCGCGCTCGAGGCCGTCGGGCTCGCTGGGAAGGCCGGCGCGTATCCGGCCCAGCTTTCCGGCGGCCAGGCACAACGCGTTGCCGTGGCGCGAGCGGTCGTGCACGATCCGGCGATCGTCCTCGCCGACGAGCCGACCGGCAATTTGGACTCGAAAAGCGGCGCGGCGGTCCTCGATATTCTCCACGCCTTGGCTCGCGCGGGCCAGGCGGTCATGATGGCGACGCATTCGAACGAGGCTGCCGAACGCTGTGACCGCATGATACGGATGCAGGACGGACGAATCTGCGCGTAGCCGGAGGTGGTGACGGTGGCACTCGTCTTGTATCTCGCCCTGGTGGCCGCGGCATATCTCATCGTGCGCGCTTATATGCTGGTGTCCGACCACAGTCAGCACGCGACGGAGGTGGAGTCGCTGCCGCGCTGCGAGCCGTTCGAGGTTGCGTTCTTGCGCGACGGGACGGTCGGAGCATTGCGGGACGCCATTACGCCGATGATCGCCCAGGGTCTTATCGTCGTGGAGGGCAACACGGTGAGCCGCGCCTCGCTCGTCGGCGGCACGCCCAACGACGATTTCGAGTACGCGGTGTACGACGCGCTGCGCTCCGGCCGAAAGATCTCGCTGACCGAATTGGAACGCACGGTTTCCGGCCCGCTTCATCGCAAATTAACACGCGTCGAGCGGCTCGCGGGAATCGAAGGTCTCTTGCTGCCGACGCGCATTCGCACGCGCATGGCGATTCTCGCTTCGCTGCTCGCACTCGCCCTCGTTGCCGGAGCGCTCGTGCTTGGCGCCTTCGATGCGTCGCGCACCTCGGGAATGCCGCCGATCGCGTACGGTCTGGCCGCGACCATCGGACTGCTTGCGATCGCATTCGGCGCGCGCTCGCCGCGCTTGAGCGAACGCGGCCGCAAGTATTTGGCCCTTCAGTCCACGAGCGCGTAGTATCGGGAGCGGCCCGTCTGCGGCTTGCCGCTAACGCATGCTGATCAAGCTCGCCGCCTTCGTTCTTCCCCTGGGGATCGACACGCTTGCTGTGGCTATCGCGTTGGGCCTTCGCCGCGTGGCGCCGCTGCGGCCGGCGCTCGCCTTTGCGGCCTTCGAAGCGGTCATGCCGATTCTCGGTCTGATCCTTGGGCACGTCGTCGGGGCGCGATTCGAAACTGCGGCCGGCGTCGCCGGCGGGATCGTCCTTCTTGCCGTCGCCGCGTATGTCCTTAAAGAGGCGCTGGAAGAGGAAGACGAATCCGCGAGCTTGTCGTTTTCCTCGTTTCGAAACGCGATGCTGGCGGGATTCGCGATATCGATGGACGAGTTGGCGATCGGTTTTCCGATGGGCACGAGCGGGTTGCCGATTCTCGAAACGCTGACGGCCATCGCGGCCCAGGCCTTCGTCGTGACGCTGATCGGCATTGCCGTCGGATCACGACTTGGCTCGCTGGTCGGGCGGCGCGCATCTCGTGGCGCGGGGATGTTGGCAGCCGCCGCATTCGGTCTGCTCGGGATCTATCTGATCGTGCAGCGACTCGTTCCGGGACTAGCGTGGTCGTAGGCCGCTAGTGCTTTTTCGCGCGCTGGTCGCGGGCTACGCGGCCCGCGAAGGTTTTCGAACGCTCGTGACCGTGTTTGCGGTTGCGCTTGGCGTCGCCATCGCGCTTGCCATCCAACTCGCGAACGCGACCGCCGTCGCCTCGTTCGCTCAAAGCGTCAATCTCGTCGCAAGCAGCGTCAACCTGCAGATCGTCGCGATCGGAAACGGCTTCGACGAAAGCGTCTTTCCGCGCGTGCGGCGCGTCGCGGGCATTCGCGACGCGCAAGCGGCGATCGAAGATTCGCTTGCGATCGGGGTGAAGCCGGGCGATCCGGCGTCCGGCGAGATTCTCCACATTCTCGGCATCGATCTCTTGCAGCCGTCTCCGAAAGCCGCCGATGCGCGCGGCGGGCTGCCCGGCGCGTACGGCGCGGGCCGGAACGGTTCCGATCCGTACGTGCTCGTCGGCGAACGGGGGGCGCTCGTTTCGGATCGGGTCGCGCAGCGCTACGGACTGCGCGTCGGAAAGACGTTTGAAGCACTGGCCGGCGATCGAGACGTCCGGCTGAAAGCGGCGGCCGTTTTTTCACCGCGTTCGGCCGCGCTCGATTCGAGCGTCGTGTTGGTCGACATCGTGACCGCCCAGGAACTCTTCGGCAAGGTCGGTACGCTCGATCGGATCGATCTGACCGTCGATCCTCACCAACTCGGGGCGGTGAAAGCACGGCTTGCACCGCTCGTGCCGCACGGCGCGCGCGTCGTGGAACCTGCCGTGCGCACCGGCGAGATACGACGCATGCTTCGTTCGTTTCAAATGAATCTCGCCGCGCTCGCATACGTCGCGCTCTTAGTCGGGGCGTACCTCATCTACAATGCCGTCGGCATTTCCGTCGTGCAGCGCCGCGCGGAGATCGGTACGCTGCGGGCGCTGGGCGCAACGCGCGACGAGATACTGGGCACATTTTTGGCCGAAGGCGCCGCGCTCGGCGCGCTTGGTTCGGCCTGCGGCGTAGCGCTCGGCGCGCTGCTCGCGCGCTTTGCGGTCGGCGCCGTCTCGCGCACGGTGGACACGCTGTACGTCGGAACCCACGTCGACGGGGTCGTGTACGATCCGGTGACGATTGGCGGGGCGTTCTTGGCCGGCGTGCTACTCGCGGTCGGATCGTCGCTCGCGCCCGCGCTCGAAGCGGCCGGCACGCTGCCCGCGAGTGCGATGCGCTCGCGCGGGTACGAACGCCGAGACGCAAGCGGCGGCGGAAATCTCGCCTTTGCCGGCTGCGCGCTTTTGGCGCTCTGCGCGCTCGCGTCGCGCTTGGGCCCGGTCGGCGGCGTCCCCATCTTCGGCTACGGCGCGGCCTTGGCCGCGATCTTCGGGGTGTCGCTGTGCGTGCCGGCCATCGTGGTCGGCGCATCGCGGCTCGCGCGCGTTCTCGCGCGCAATGCGCCGGCCGCGGCGCGCATCGCCGCCGCAAATTTTGGCGCGATGCCGCGCCGTTCGAGCGTTGCGGTCGCTTCGCTCGCGGTCGCGACCGCCATGATGGTCGCCATCGCGGTCCTGATCGGTTCATTCCGAACGACGGTCGTGGCGTGGGCCGACGAATCGCTCCGCGCGGATCTCTTTATTCGTCCTCCCGGCATCGCCGACGCCTCCTCGCGCTCGCGCTTTACGCCGGAATTGGTCGCGAGACTCCGCTCCGTCTCCGGCGTTGCGGCGGTTGACGCATTTCGCAGCATTTCCGTGCCTTTTCGCGGCTCGCTGACGACGCTCGGCGCGACCGATTTTCGGACGCTTGCGGTGCGGCGCAAGCTGCGCTTTCTCGACGGCGCCGACCCGGGCACGCTCGCGCGGACGCTGCCCAACTCGAACGGCGCGCTCGTCAGCGAGCCGTTCGCCACGCGTTTCGAGGTGAAAGAAGGCGATGCGCTGACGTTCGAAACGCCGTCGGGTCCGACGCTCTTTCGGGTGGCCGCGATCTACAACGATTACTCGAGCGATGCGGGCGTGGCGATCCTGGACGCGCGGACGTACGCGCGGCTGTATCGCGATCCGACCTTCGACGCGCTGGCGGTGTACGCCGGCCCGCGAATGGATCTGGCCGGATTACGAACCCGGTTGATCCGGGCCGCCCTTCCGAGCCGCATCGAGCTGCAGTCGAACCGGGAATTGCGCGATCTCGTGATCCGCATTTTCGATCGCACCTTCGCGATCACGTACGCGCTTTATCTGATCTCCATCGCCATCGCCGTGCTCGGCGTCGTCAGCACGCTGTTCGCGCTCGTCATCGAGCGCCGCCGCGAAATCGGGATCCTGCGTTACGTCGGCGCGACGGTGGGCGTGGTGCGCGGCGCGATCCTGTACGAAGCGGCCCTCATCGGCGCCTTGGGCGCGGCCGTGGGGCTCGCGCTCGGCATGGTGCTCGCGCTGCTGCTGATCTTCGTCATCAACCGCCAAGCCTTCGGCTGGCTGATCGAACTGCACGTGCCCTACGCGTTTCTTGTAGAAGCCGCGGTGCTGGTCACGCTCGCAGCGATCGCAGCCGGCCTTTATCCGGCGGGCGTCGCGGCGCGAATTGCCACCGCCGACGCGGTGCGCGACGAATGAAACGGATCGCGGCACTGGCCCTTGCGGCGGCGCTGCTGTCGTCGCAGCCGGCGGGCGCGGATCCGTCCGGCTTTGCCGCGGCGACGGCACCGTACCGTTACTCGTGGCCGCGCGATCACGGGTCGCATCCCGCCTATCGCACCGAATGGTGGTATTTTACCGGGCATTTGCGCGCGCGCGACGGGCGGCGCTTCGGTTTCGAACTCACGTTTTTTCGCGCGGGTTTGCGACCGGGCGACCCCGTGCCGCAGGCCGGCCGGAGCCGCTGGCGCGGCAACCAATTGTTCCCGGCGCACTTCGCACTGACCGACGAAAGCGGCCGGCGCTTTTTCCACGACGAGCGGCTTGCGCGCGAAGCGCTTGGCTTCGGTGCCGCTTCGAGTTCGCGCCTTGCGGTACGTGCGGACGATTGGGCGCTCGAAGGAATGCCGATCGGTTCGGGGGCGCGTCAGCGGATAACGCTGCACGCGAGCGCGGCCTTCGGCTCGCTCGCGTTGCGCGCGACGCCGCTCAAAGATCCCGCGATTCACGGCCGTGGCGGCGTGTCGCGCAAGGGCGCGTGCGCCTCGTGCGCATCCCACTACTATTCATTTACGCGTCTGGCTACTACCGGCACGGTGCGCCTAGCGGACGCATCCTACGAGGTCGAGGGTCAAGCCTGGATGGATCACGAGTACGGAACCGGCGAGCTGGAACCCAATCAGCGCGGTTGGGACTGGTATTCGATTCAACTCGACGACGGCCGCGAATTGATGTTGTACGTACTGCGCCGCTCGGACGGCAGCGTGACCCCGCAATCGAGCGGCACGCTCGTCGAGCGCGACGGCCGTACGCGCTACTTGCCGCTCGCCGCGTTTGCGAGCAGCTCGGATGCGGTCTGGAAAAGCCCGCACAGCGGTGCGGTGTATCCCGCGCACTGGCGAGTGTCCGTGCCGAGCGCGGGGCTCGATCTCATGTTATCGCCGGTCGTGGCCGACCAGGAACTGGCCGCGACGACGAACGGGATTTCATATTGGGAAGGCGCGGTTGATGTGACCGCCGCGGGTGCGCCCGGCCGGCGCGTGGGCGCGGGGTACGTCGAACTGACGGGCTACGCGGGCGCGCTGCAGCTCTAAGCAATCGGCCGGCAAGGACCCGCGCGCGCTGGGCGAAGCATCGTCCATGCTCAACTTGACGAGATCGCTATTCGTTTCGCTCGCGTTGGCGCTGGCGGTTACCTCAACGCCGGCGTACGCGCAAAGCATGCCCGCGGCGACGGCGGCTTCGGCCGATCGCATGGCGACGATCGCCGCAGCGGGCGTTCTGCGGGTTGGCCTGACCGGCGATTACGTGCCCTACAGCCTCCTGAACGCTACCGGGCAATACGAAGGGCTCGACGTAGAGATGGCGCAGGCGCTCGCGACCGCGCTCGGCGTTCGCCTTCAAATCGTCAAGACGTCGTGGCCGGCGATGACGGCCGATCTGCTCGCGGACAAGTTCGATCTCGCGATGGGCGGCGTCAGCGATTCTCCCGAACGCGCCAAGAACGGCCTGCTGTCGCACGTCTACTTGCTCGACGGCAAGGTCGCTCTCGTGCGCGCGAGCGACCGGGCGAAATACAAGGCAATTGCCGATTTGGACAAACCGGAAGTTCGGGTGGCCGTCAATCCCGGCGGAACCAACCAGAAGTTCGTGGACGCAAGCCTGACGCACGCAACGGTCAAGGTCGTGGATCAGAATCTCAAGATTCCCGATCTAGTCGCGAGCGGCGACGCCGACGTGATGGTGACCGACGGGGTCGAAGCCGCCCTCGCCGTCAAGCGCGATTCGCGCTTGGCCGTCGCCGACCCCGAACACCCGTTCACAACGGTCAAGAAGGTGTATTATCTCCATGCGGGCGACGCGGCGTTCGAAGCCTTCGTGGATCGCTTCCTCGACCGCGCCCTCGCGGACGGCACGTTCGCAAAGCTTCGCGCAAAGTGGATCGGCTAGCGTGATCGACCTTTCGGTCGAGGTCCCGGGCGAGCGGCTCCTCGGCGAGCGCTACGCGCAACTGCAAGCGGAATTCGACAAGTCCGAAGCGCCGCAGGCGAAACGGCGCGTGTTCGACGCTTGGGATGCAACGCGCCGCGCCTGGCGCAGTCACGCGAACCTCACGCGGCTCAATTACACGCTCGATACGCGGCGCGAAGACTGCCGCGCTGCGATTTCCGAAATCGAGCGGCGTTCGCCGCGCGTGATCTCCCTCGACTCGTCCATGCAGAAGCGCTTCTTGGCGCCCGGCGCACGCCGGCCGCTCGAAACCGAACTCGGAGCGCAAGCGTTCGATCTGTGGAGCGCCGACGTCGCCGCTTTCGACGACGCGCTCTCGGCCGATCTCGTACTCGAAGCGGAAACCGCGCGAAAGTACGTCGAGCTGGTGTCGGGCGTCGAAGTGGAGTTTCGGGGCGAGCGCAAGACGCTCGCGGCGCTTGGCGCCTTTACGCGCTCCTCCGACCGCGAAACGCGTCACGACGCCGAACGTGCGCGCTGGAAAATCTTCTCGGATCGGCGCGAGCAGCTCGACGCCATCTACGGCGACCTCGTCACCTTGCGCGACCGGATGGCGCGCAAGCTCGGCGACGAAAATTATCTCGCGCTCGGCTACCGGCGCATGCATCGCGTGGACTACGGCCCCAGCGACGTTGCGCGCTACCGCGACGAGGTGGTTCGCGTCGTCGTTCCCGCCGTGCGCCGTTTGATCGAACGGCTCGGCCGTAAGGCCGGCTTCGAGCGCGTCTATTTTTGGGACGAGGCCGTGCTTGGCGCCGGCCGGTCGCCCGTGCCGCAAGGCGACGGCGCCTGGGTCGTCGCGCGCGGCGTGGAAGCGCTCGCTGCGATCGATCCGGCGCTCGGTGAGTTCGGGCGCATGATGGCGGAGCGCGGCCTGCTTGACGTCGTCAATCGCCCGGGCAAAGCCGTCGGCGCCTACTGCACGTCGTTTCCAACGGAAAAAGTGCCGTTCGTGTTCGCGAACTTCGACGGCACGCGCGGCGACGTGAAAACGCTCATGCACGAACTCGGGCACGCGTTTCAGTCGTGGCGCAGCCGCGAAAAGCCGCTCATCGACTACTTGACGCCGACGCTTGAATCGGCCGAAATCCATTCGATGTCGCTCGAGTATCTCTCGTGGCCGGAGATGGGACGATTCTTCGGCGATCGCGCGGCGGATTACCGGAACGAACATCTCCTCGACGCGCTGCTCTTCTTGCCGTACGGCGTCGCGATCGATCATTTTCAACATCTCGTGTACGCGCAGCCGAGTGCGACCCCGGCCGAACGCCACGAGATGTGGCGCGAGGTCGAGCGCCGCTATCTGCCGTGGCGCGATTACGGCGATCTCGAGCATCCAAATCGCGGCGGCCTCTGGCAAGAGAAGCGTCACGTCTACTCGATGCCGTTTTACTATATCGACTACACGCTGGCGCTCTGCTGTGCGCTGCAGTTTTGGCACCGCGCCAACAACGACCGGCGCGACGCTCTCGACGCATACGTGGCCCTCTGCGGTCGCGGCGGCGAGGCGCCGTTCGGCGAACTGGTTCGCAGCGCCGGCCTCAAGTCGCCGTTCGAACCGGGCACGCTCGAAGATGTGGTCGCCTCGGCTGAGGCCGTCTTGACGGGGACCGCTTAGACCTCAGGCTGCCCGGGACAACTCGAGTTCGGGAATCGGGCGAATTTCGAACCATTCGCGCTGAGCGCCGCAGTCGAAGCACACGGCGAAGATTCCGGCCACGGCTTGGAACGGTTCGTCGTGCAGCCTGTCGCACTCGGGGCAGTGATAAAGCGTCGTCATGGGTCACCTCCGCCCCCAGCATGCCCCCTGGGTGTGCCAACTGGGTGGCACTGTGCGAAAATGGGATGCGCAACCCCCAAACCGCTAACGTCAGTAATTTTTATCTTGACATTTAAGATAATGTGTTTATATAATTAATACATGGTTAACTCCACATTGGGCCCGAAGGCGGCCGCCATCCTTGTCTTCACGCAACGGAGCGTCGACGAGCTCCGATTGGAGGGTGGCTCGCAGGCGTGGGCCCTAAATGCCGATCGAGCTCGGCGCTGTGAGTTTTTGGTTTGCGCGCAAAACCGATATGGTTCCAATCCTTCAGGGACGGCCCCCCATGGCTCTGCATTTTGCGTTGGAAAAATTTCGAGCGTCGAGGCTGCGCCTGAAGACGCGTCGCGTTCGATAATCCGGGTTTCAGCCTTAGCCTCCGTGAGTGTCCCGAACGTTTGGCAACATTGGCGTAATCCTGTCAAGTACTCAACATTGGACGACATGGGAATCGACCTTTCAACACTGTCGTTTGAGCCCGCTCAGAACCCTGCGCCTGTCGTGTCTTTTCTCTCGAAAAAAGACGCGACCATAGTTGATCAGCCACTTTCAATCGAAGCTGCGAAACGCGGCCTTGCAAGATATTTTGGCGTGCCGCTTGATACCATAAAGATAACGATTAACGGGTGATGAGGTTTGAATGAAGTTGGCGGACTGAGCCCGGCGGAATATTTCGAGGCTGCGCACGAACGATTTGAAGAAGCTAACCTACTATACAAAGGCGGACATTATGCAGGCGCGTGCTACCTTGCCGGTTGCTCGATAGAGGCCATATTTTGGGCGTTTGTACCAAGGGGGCAAGTGGGCGAAAGGGGCCGTCATGACTTGACCCGGCTGTTTCGCAGCGGTTTGGAAGCCCAAGTCAATGAGCGCTGGGTGGTGTCTGAGCGATCCGGGGCGCGATTGAGTGCTGACAGAGAGCGCGCCGCGATTGATGCATCACGTAAACGCGGTCGCTGGCTAGCGGAGGCGCAGGCACGGTGGAGGAACTCATATCGATATTATCCGACCTCGTCTATGGCGCGTGAAATCAAGAAGAGCGAGAACCTGCGGAGGGGCGGAAAAGGCGATATTGCGAAATTCTCCGTCAATAAGCTGTTGGACATCGCGCAATCATTCTTGGCGCTAGGGGAGAACGAATGGCGGCTTCATTTCAAGAACGGTTAACGAAGGAACTGGAAGATAACCTGGCCGACCATCCAATTATTGATTTGGGTCCGATCGGATATTCCGAGCGCCTCAGCGGCATCGTCGCATCCGATAGGTTCGCGTCCATGGATTTTGGTGAGCGGCAGGATTTCTTATGGGATATCGTTCGCAAGAAGTTCGGCTCTGAGGCTACGACGCTCAGCACCTTGGTTGCCTTCACGAAAGATGAATACAAGGACCTTGCACAGCAATCGGAGGCTTAGCGGCTCGTGAACGTGTTGCGTCAGATTCTAGCGGCTTCTTTGCTTGCATTGGCCTGCGTGTCGCCCGGCCGCGCCGAGCAGACTGACGTCAAAGTCTCCAAGGGCTTCGGCATCTTGTACCTGCCGCTGATGGTCGTCGAAGATCAGAAGCTCTTCGAAAAGCATGCGAAACGGCTGGGCGCCGGCGACCTGCACGTCACCTGGCTCACGATCGACGGCGGCACGGCGATCAACGACGCGATGATTTCGGGCAATCTGCAATATGCCGGCATCGGGATTCCGGGTTTCGTAACGCTCTGGTCCAAGGGCAAGGGAACGCCGCGCGAAGCGATCGGCGTTTCCGGTCTCAGCCGTTCGGCGCTCTTGCTGAACACGCGTAATCCGAGCGTGAAGAGCCTCAAGGATTTTGGGCCGAACGATCGCATCGCGCTCCCAGGAATCAAGACGTCGCTCTCCGCGCTGATCTTGGAGATGGGCGCCGCCAAAGAATTCGGCGATGCGAACTACGCAAAGCTCGATGCGCTGACGGTTGCGCTCGGCCATCCCGACGCGTACGCGGCGCTGATTTCCGGCAAGGGCGAAATCGATGCGCACTTCGGCTCGCCGCCGTACTCGAATCTCGAATTGGAAACGGCCGGCATCCACACGGTCTTCAACTCGACGTCCGTGTTAGGCGACTCGTCCGTTGACGTCGTCTATTCCACGCGCGCGTTCGCCGACGCGAATCCGAAGGTCACCCAAGCGCTCGTTGACGCCCTGGACGAGGCCAATGCGTACATCCGCCGCAACAAGCGGGGCGCGGCCGAAGCGTACCTTCGCGTTTCGCAAACGAAGACGACCCTCGACGAGATCCTGCGCATGCTCGACGACCCCGACACCGCATTTTCAACGACGCCGCGCGGCTCGATGCTGTTTGCCAACTTCATGGCGAAGGCCGGCATCATCACCGCCAAACCCGCGTCGTGGAAAGATCTGTTCGTTCCCTACGTGCAGCGCCGCAAAGGCAGCTAGCGCCAGGACGGCGCTGTGCCACGAAGCCCAAGGATAGGCGAGAGTGGCCTAATGTCTAGCGCTAGACCGCTTCGACGCGCGTGATTTCGGGACAGGCCGCGACCACGCTCGCTTCGATCGCTTCCTTGAGCGTCGCGTACGACATCGAGCAACCGCCGCACGCGCCGACCATCTGCACGTAAGCGACGCCGCCTTCGGCCTTGACGAACCACACGTCGCCGCCGTCGCCGCGAATGTAGGGGCGCACCGTGTCGAGCGCAGCCTCAATCCGGGCGCGCAGCGCGGCGTCCCTTTCGATCTCGTGCCCGGCTCCGGCGTTCACCATCCTCCCAACCTTCGACGCGGGCGGGTTAGATTCGCCACGGGAGGGCTGCGAGGCACCCGAGCCACCCGTCGAGCGCCACCACGAAGAAGAAGGCCACCCCGCGAGCCGCGAGGCCCTCGGCGACGCCGGGCTTCATGCGTTTCGCCGCCGCGGCGGGCAGCGCTCGGGCCAAGCCAAGGCCGAGCGGAATCGCGAGCCCGAGCAGCAGCCCGAAGCCCTGAGGCAGGCCGAAGCCGACTCCGAGCGCGGCCGCGGCGAACGTGGCGATGATCGTCCGACGGATCAGCGGGACGGCGGCTGGGGCGCCGCGACGCACGATGAGGTGCCGCTTGCCGGCGACGGCGTCTCCCGCGGCGTCCGGCAACTCGACGCAGAGCATCATCACGAACATCGCGCAGGCTCCCGGGAAGGTCGCGGCGGCGATGCGCGGATCGAACGAGCCGGTTTGCGCCGCCGCGCCGAGCAAGGGCACGAACACGGCGACGACGAGCGCGGCGTCGAGTTCGCCGAGTCCGCGCGCGCACAGTCGGAGCGGGGGTGCCGAATACGACCACGCCAAGATGGCGACTGCGATTGCGAAACCGGCTGCGAGCGGACGGCCGAACGCCGCGGCGAGGAGCGCGGCGAACACGCTGCCTGCACCGGCGCACGCGAGCGCCGCGATCAGTGCCGCGGACGGTGCGAGTCCGCGCTCCGCGAGCGCGCCGCTGCCGCCGGAAAACGGCGTACGTCGCGCGTCGCGGTCGCCGTGACGGTCGAAATAGTCGTTCGAATAGTGCGTCATGAGTTGAAAGCTCGTCACGCAGGCTTGCGCCGTCAGCCACGCCAGCCACGCGATCGGGCGGGCTCCGAAAAACGCCGCTGCCGCGGTGCCCAGCGCGACGCCCAGCACCCCGCCCGCCAAGAATTTCAAACGCGAGAGCCGCACGAAGGCGGCCAGGGTCCGCA
>JACRTZ010000281.1:16177-21986 GCA_014304965.1 Vulcanimicrobiota bacterium
GCGCCGCTTCGGAGCGGACAAGGGCCCCCCTGTGCGGAGAACAAAAGGCGGTTTCGCGATGCGGACCGACGAGCCGAAGAACGGGGTCACCGGCGCGCGACGGCGTTCGAAGGTGCAATCCGTGGATCGAACGATCGACGTGCTCGAGGCGCTCGCGACGCGGCGCGGGGCGACCGGGATCAGCGAGCTCTCGCACATCGTCGGGCTGCACGTGAGTACCGTTCACCGGCTGCTCGCAACCCTCGTCGCGCGCGGTTACGTGCGGCAAGACCCCGAGAGTTCGCGCTATCATCTCGGCGCGCAAGTGTTCGCGCTGGCCGGCGCCGCGGAAGTCCATCTCGATCTTCGGCTCGTCGCGCGCCCGTATCTCGAACGCCTGATGCGCGTTTCGGGTGAAACCGCGAATCTCGTAACCATCGGCGGAAGCGAGGCCGTCTATCTCGATCAAGTTGCGAGCCTGCACCTCGTCAAGATGTTCACGACGCCCGGCTCGCGCGCGCCGCTGTACTGCACGGGCGGCGGAAAGGTAATGCTCGCCTACAAGCCCGAGGCGTTCGTCGCCGAGGCGTTGCGCGGTCCGTTGCGGCGGTACACGCCGCACACGCTCACGACGCGCGCGGCGATCGAGCAGCAACTGATTCGCGTGCGCGCGCTCGGCTACGCGACGGACGACGAAGAGATGGAAGAAGGCGTGCGCTGCCTGGCGGTTCCGATCTTCGATAGACGCGACGAGGTCGCCGGCGCCCTTTCGGTGTCGGGTCCCACGACTCGGCTGACCCCGGAGCGCATTGGAAAACTGGGGCCCGCGCTCGTCGCCATCGGCGACGAACTCTCGCGCCAACTGGGATTCTGTTCGGCGAAACTACCAGTAGCGTAAGGCGCGCTCGAATAGCGCTTCGAGTTCCTGCGCGCCGACCGTGCGCGGCGCGATGGCCAGCAGGCGCTTTTGCGGCAACGCACCGTCGCGCAATGCCGGCACGTCGTGGCGCTCGAAACCGACGCCGCCGATGCCGTTGGGCATGCGCGTCGCTTGCATCAAGGTTTCGATGCGTTCGGCGAGCGCCTCGCCGGCTTCGCTCGGTGCGGCGTCGCGCACGTCGGCGCCGAGGAGCGCGGCGGCTTCGAGGTGGCGGCCCGGATTCGCCGGGGCCGTAAAGCGGACGACGGCGGGCGCGTTCACGATCACGGCCATGCCGTGCGGAACGAGCGCGCCGTCGCCGGGATACTCCGGCGCGCGATATGTTTTCACGAGTCCGGCGACCGCGTACGCCATCGCGTGGGGAACGTGCACGCCGGCGTTGCCGAACCCGATGCCGGCGAGCGTCGCCGCGTACATCATGCGTTCGCGCGCGGCGGTGTCGTCCGGGTCGGTCACCGCGCGCACGATGTTCGCGCCCAGAATGCGCAGCGCTTCGGTGCAAGCCATGTCGCTGAAGGGGTTTGCGCCTTGCGACATCGGGCGCGCGGCCGGCGATTCGGGTTTCGGGCGGTGCGTGTAGGGGAGCGCGGTGTAACTCTCGAGCGCGTGCGACAACACGTCGAAGCCGCTGCACGCGACGACGGAGGCGGGCAGCGTGAGCGTGCAATCGGGATCTACGAGCGCGAGTGTGGGGCGCAGGCGTTTGGAGGCGATGCCGGTTTTGGCGTGCCGTTCGAGCCAATCGAAAATCGCGATGCCCGTGACTTCCGAGCCGGTGCCCGAGGTCGTTGGACACGCGATGTGCGGTCGCAAGGGGCCCGGCACCGGTTTTCCGAGCCCAAGCGGCGCGTTGACCTAGGCCGCAAAGTCGTCCGGATAGGTTGCGTACAGGTTTGCAGCCTTGGCGGTGTCGATCGCGGAACCGCCGCCCACCGAAACGTATCCGTCGAAGCTGCCCGCTCGCCCAAACTCGGCCGCATCGCGAAACGACGCGTCGGTCGGCTCGACGCGAGAGCGATCGTAGAGCGCAACGTCCACGCCGCCCGCACGTAACGCGGCGAGAACGATTGTGACTGGTTCGAGCGTTGCAACGGTCCGGTCGGTAAACACGGCGACTCTGGTCATGCCGAGCGCCTTTGCGTCGGAGCCGACCTCGCGCAGCGCGCCGCTCCCGTATTTCACGCGCGCGGCGTCCACCTCGAACGTCGTGTCGCCGCCGGCCGCGAACTCGTATCCTTGACAGCAAAGCATCGCATCGCCGTTCGCCGAGAGGTCCGGCGCCCACTGCGGGCGTAGGCGGGCGCGCATGCTGTTGGGTGCGATCGACGTCGGGACCAACTCGATTCACCTGATCGTCGTCGAGATGGATCCGCACTTCGGCACGTCGCGCACCGTCCTCAAGGCGCGCGAAATGGTGCGTCTCGGCGGCGGGGCGGCACTGGCCCGCGGACATCTCGGCAAAAAGGCCGTCGCGCGAGGGGTCGAGGCGATCGCGAAGTTCGCCGAGGCGGCGAGGGCTGCCGGCGCTTCTGATCTGCGCGCCGTTGCGACGTCGGCGGTGCGCGAAGCCTCCAATCGCGAGGAGTTCGTCGAAGCGGTCCGGACGGCGTGCGATCTGACGCTCGACGTCCTCGACGAAGCGGAAGAAGCGCGTCTGATTCACCTCGGCGTCAGTCGCGGCTATCCGATCGGCGAACGGATGGCGTGCATTTTCGACATCGGCGGCGGTTCGACCGAGTTCATCATCGGTGACGGCCACCGTCCGTACTTCTTGCACAGTTTGCGATTGGGCAGCTTGCGGCTGTACGACGATTACTTGGCCGAGGGCGCTTCCCAACTCGGGTATCTGGCCCTCGAACGGCACGTGCGCGACGTCTTCGGGCCGCTCGCGCACACCCTGTCGGACTATCCGTTCGAATTATTGATCGGCACCTCGGGAACCGTGATGGGGCTCGCCGCGCTCGACGCGGCGGCTTCCGGCGTGCCCGAGCAGCGCGCGCACGGTTACGTGCTGCGGCTCGATCGTTTGCGGGCGCTCCAAGACATGATGCTCACCATGTCGCCGGCGGAACGCCGCAAGATGCCCGGCATGAATCCGCGCCGCAGCGACATCATCGTCGCGGGAAACGCCATCGTCATGACGGCGCTCGAAATGCTCGGGCGCGACCGGTTGATCGTATGCGAGCGTGCGTTGCGGGACGGCATCGTCGTGGACTATGTCGAGAGAAACCTCGCGCTCGCGCGCAAGCTCGGCGACGACCGGCTCAGACGCTTCGACGCGCTCTCCGCGCTTGCGGAGCGCCTCGGTGCCGACGACGTCCACGGCCGCCACGTGGCCGGGCTGGCGCTTCAACTATTCGATGGGTTGGTTTCCATTCACGGCTTCGAGCCCGCGGATCGCGACCTGCTCTTCGGTGCGGCGCTCGTGCACGACGTCGGCCGCGCGGTGAACGTGAGCGGACATCACAAACACGGAGCGTACGTGATTCGCAACGCGGCTCTGGACGGTTGGCGGCCTGAGGAAGTTGAGACGATCGCGACGATCGTGCGCTATCACCGCAAGGCAGCGCCGAAGGCCGTGCATCCCGAGTGGGCGTCGGCGACGCCTCAAGCACGCAAGAAAATAGAAGGTCTGGCGGGGCTCCTGCGCATCGCGGACGGACTCGACCGGCGCCGCCTCGGCGTGGTCGCCGGGCTGGAGGTCGACGTCGGCCTCGGTGTCGCGGTGGTTCGCGTGCGCGCCGGACAAGACGTCGCGCCCGAACTGCAAGCCGCCGCGACGAAGGCGGCAGAAATGTTCGGACGCGCCTTTGGCATCGTCTTCAGCTTTGCAGCGTTGCCGATCGACCCGTACGAGGCTTCGCTCGGCGAAAACGAACGAAGCGCGCCCGAGCTCAGCGGGATGGCCTTGCCCGAGTCCGCTTAGTGCGGTATGGTGGCGTCGTGCTGGACGCAGTCGCCCCGGTCGCGCCCGCGACGGCGAAAAAGATTTTGGTGGTGGACGACGAGTCGGCAATTTTGCAGACGTTGCGCTACAATCTGGAGCGGCAAGGTTACGCCGTCTGTACCGCGGGCGACGGCCGCACGGCGATCGCGATCGCGGCGGCCGAAAAGCCGGACCTGGTCGTTCTCGACATCATGCTACCGCTGCTCGACGGCATCGAAGCCTGCCGGGAGATCCGCCGCACGAGCGACGTGCCGATCATCATGCTGACGGCGAAAGATCAAGAAGTCGACAAGGTTCTCGCGCTCGAGCTGGGCGCGGACGATTACGTCACCAAACCATTTAGCCTGCACGAGTTTCTGGCGCGCGTGCGAGCGCGTTTGCGGCGGGCGGAGCCCGGCGAAGCGCGGCGCGGCGAGATCTTGGAAGCCGGCGGGATTTCGCTCGATCCCGAACGCGAGGCGATCGCCGTTCGCGGCCAGGAGGTTGCGCTCGCGCCCAAAGAGTTCAATTTGCTGCGCGTGCTAATGGAAAACCGCGGGCGCGTGGTGCCCCGCCGAACGCTGCTCGACAAAGTCTGGGGCTACGATTTCGAAGGCGACGAACAGACGATCAGCGTGCACATCAGATGGCTGCGCGAGAAAATCGAAATCGAACCTGCGCAACCGCGGCACATCGTCACCGTGCGCGGCCGAGGCTATACGTTCCGGGATTGAGCGCCGGCGAGTGGGTCGCCGCGATTCTTGCGGTGGCCGCCGCCTTCGTGGCCGGATGGGCGTTGCGCAGGCCGGCGCAGCCTGAAGAAGTTGCGTCCGCCCAGCCCCAAACCGCACCGGCCGATTCGCGCTTTGACGACCTCCTCGCCGCGCTCGACGTCGGCGCGGTCGCCCTCGATGCGCGGGGCAACGTGACGGCGTTCAATCGCGCAGCGGCCGCGATGTTCGATCTGACCGGCAAGGCGGTGCTGGGCCGCGCGCTAATCGAAGTCGTTCCGTCCTTCGAACTGGACCGGCGAGCGCGCGACGCCCTCGGCGGAAAGGCCTCGCGCGGCGATGTCGCGATGCCCGCCGGCCATCGCGCGCACAACTTCTCGGTGGTGGCGGCGCCGCTGCGCGATGGTGCGGGCGCGCTCTTGATCGCGACCGACGAAACGCGTCTGCGCGAACTCGAGCGCGCGCGCCGAGACTTCGTCTCGAACGTTTCGCACGAACTGCGCACGCCGCTGTCATCGATTAACTTGATGCTCGAAACGGTTTTGACGCCGGGCGCCGAGAGCGAAGCCTACGACCTATTTTTGCCGCGCATCAAAGTCGAGACCGATCGTTTGATCGAACTCGTGGAGCATCTGCTCGAACTCGCGCGCGCTGAAGGACGCAGACTCCCGGTGCGGCGCGGCGACGTGGATTTTCGCGAACTCGTTTGCGAGATCGTCGAGACGTTCGAAGCGCGTGCCGCCCAGGCGAGCGTCCGTCTGCGCTTTCGCGGCGAACCCGCGCGGCTTTCGGGCGACCGCGACCGGCTGGCGCAAGTCGTCGTCAATCTCATCGAAAACGCGCTTCGCCACACGCCGGCCGGCGGCAGCGTTGACGTCGAGGTGGAAGCGGCAAGCGGCAGCGTGACCTTGCGCGTCCGCGATACCGGCGAGGGCATTCCGTACGGCGACGTGCCGTACGTCTTCGAACGGTTCTACGTGGTCGACCGCTCGCGCGCGCGCGAATCGAGCGGGATCGGCGTCGGGCTGGCCATCGTGCGCCACATCGTCGAGGCGCACGGCGGCAGCGTGGCTGTCGAATCCGAACTTGGCGTCGGCTCGGTCTTCACGTGCGTGTTTTCCGCGGGGCCGCATTCGCGCCCCGAGATCTGAACGCGCGCAGTCGCGACCAATCGAAGGCAAACGCGTGCGGGCGTACGCGCGAGAGGATCGGCCGTTCAATGAAATAGGTCAC
>JACRTZ010000181.1 GCA_014304965.1 Vulcanimicrobiota bacterium
GACTCGAACCAACGACCCGCTGATTAACAGTCAGCTGCTCTACCAACTGAGCTATCCGGGACCGCGCCGACCGGAGTCAGTTCAATGAGGCGACGAAGCGCCCTTCCGAGAACTTAGCCGCCGACGATGGCCGGTTCGCTCGGCATCGGCCGTCCGCTGCCGCTCGGCGTCCCGTTCTTCGCCGTGCGGCGCTCGAGCGGCACGTAGTCGCGCTTGGTCGCTCCCGTATAGAGTTGGCGCGGCCGCGCGATCCGCTGGTCGGGATCTTCGATCATCTCTTTCCATTGCGCGAGCCAGCCCGACGTGCGCGCGATCGCGAAGAGCGCGGTGAACATCGGGCTCGGAATGCCGATCGCACGCTCGATGATCCCCGAATAAAAATCCACGTTCGGATAGAGCTTCTTGGAGACGAAGTACTCGTCGGCAAGCGCGATCCGTTCGAGTTCGCGGGCGAGTTCGAGCAGGGGATCGTGGTCGTGGCCGACTTCGTGCAGCACCTCGTCGCAGATCTTCTGCATCACCTTCGCACGCGGATCGTAGCTTTTGTAGACCCGGTGGCCGAACCCCATCAGGCGGAACGAATCGTTCTTGTCCTTCGCGCGCTTGATGAATTCCGGGACGCGATCCTTAGAGCCGATCTGCTGCAGCATCTCGACCACCGCTTCGTTCGCGCCGCCGTGCAGCGGACCCCAAAGCGATGCGATACCGGCCGAAATGCTCGCGAACGGATTCGCGCGGCTCGAACCGACCGTCCGCACCGTCGAGGTCGAAGCGTTCTGTTCGTGGTCGGCTTGCACGATGAGCAGCGCGTTGATCGCCTTCGCGAAAACGGGATTAGGATTATACGGTTCGGCCGGCACCGAGAACATCATGTTTAGGAAGTTCGCCGAGTAGTCGAGATGATTTTGCGGATAGACGAACGGTTGGCCGACGGAATGTTTGTACGCCATCGCGGCGATCGTCGGCATCTTCGCGATCAGGCGATGTATCGAGATCAAGCGCTGCTGAGGATCAAACACGTCGATGCTGTCGGGATAAAACGCCGAGAGCGCGCTCACGACCGCGGCCATCACCGCCATGGGATGCGCGTCGCGCGGAAAGCCGGTGTAGAACCGGGTTAACTGCTCGTGCACCATCGTGTGATAGGTGATGTCGCGCGTGAACTGCGCGAGTTCGGAGGCGGTCGGCAATTCGCCGAATAGCAACAGGTACGCGACTTCCAGGTAGCTGCTCTTTTCGACGAGCTGCTCGATCGAGTAGCCGCGGTGCAGCAGGATGCCGGCGTCGCCGTCGATGTACGTGATCGCCGAACGGCAACTGGCCGTGCTGCCGAAACTCGGGTCGAACGTGCAAAAACCCGTTTTATCGAACAGATGCCGAACGTCCACGACCTCGAAACCGACCGTCCCCTTGAGAACGGGCAGTTGGATGATGTCCTCGCCTTGCTCGTTGACGAGACGGAAATTACTGTCGTTCGTGGACCCGCGCATTACTCGTCACGACTACCTTTGGGACGGAGCGCTCTCCTGTCCATAGAGCGAAAGCGAGGACGGCGGCCGCGCGCGGCCCGATGGCGGCCGCCGTCACGACCAGACAACGAAGTTTTCCCCTAGGAAGTTCGGGCCGTCTCGTGCGCCCGGGCTCGCTTGACACGCCCGGTACACTAAACGGGTGAGACTGTAGCGCCCTTGGGGGCCGCGCTCCGGCGCGACGTTCCCTGAAACGTCCCTTCCTGCTTACGTTTTTCCGGGGTCGCTCGTCCATGACATCGCAGACGCGAAGCGTCTTTGCCAACCGCAGTTTCAGCCTGTACTACGCCGGCCAGGTCCTCAGCTTTGCCGGCGACGGGCTGCGCCTCATCGCCATACCGCTGCTCGTCTACCATCTGACGCGCTCGGCGTTCTCCATGGGCGTGACCTACGCGCTCGAGTTGGGGCCGTTTGCGCTCTTCGGGCTGGTCGGTGGATCGCTCGCGGACCGGGTGGACCGTCGCCGCCTGATGCTCGTGTGCGATTTCGTGCGCTTCGCGACGCTTGCGCTCTTTGCCGTCGCGTATGCGTTCAATTTCCTTTCGCTTGGGATGATCTACGGCGGCATCGTCATGATCTCGATCTGCGCGGCCGTGTTCGTCGGCGGCCAGGCTTCCTCGCTTCCGTACTTGCTCGGCAAAGATCGCGTCACGCAGGCTGTCGGCGTCTTGATCGCGGCCGAACAAACCTCGCAAATGGTCATCCCGCCGATCGGTGCGTCCATGTTTGCCTTGGTCGGCCCGCTGCCCGCGCTCGCCATCAATGCGGCGACATATTTATGCTCGCAACTCTCCATCGCGGCGGTGCACACCTTCGGGCCTGACGAACCGGGCCGGCTGCCGAAACCGCACCAGATCGTAGCCGACGTTGCACTCGGATTCCGCTTCCTGATGGGCGATGCGGCGATGCGTTCGGTCGCGCTCAATTCACTCGTGTTCAATTTCTTCGGATTCATGACCGGCGCCGTCTTCATTCCGTTCCTCAATCGGGATTTCGGCGCGACCGATCAGATGGTCGGCTACGCCTTCGGCATCGGCGCGATCGGCTCGGTCATCGGATCGGCGCTCGGCGGCTTCGTCCCAAAAAGCTGGCCGTTCGGACGCATCCTCGTCATCGCCTATGCCCTCGACGGCGTGCTCTTCATTCCCGTGGTATTCACCCACCAGCTTTACGTCGCGATCTTCTTCCTCACGCTGACGAACGCGTGCGTTCTGTTCGAGATTACGCAGATCGTCGGCTGGCGCATCCGCGTCACGCCTGCAGAAATGGTCGGACGCGTGAGCGCGGCGGCGCGCCTGGTCGCACTTTTCGGCACGGTCCCGGGCGCCATCATCGGAGGCCTGCTCGCCGACCATTACGGTGCGCGCGTGCCCATCGCGATTTCGGGCGTGGGTTACCTTCTCATGACCCTACTCGTCGGATTCAATCCGGCGATCCGGCGCGAAGCCCGCTAGGAAGCCCCGCAGGACTCTACCGGCTCGCCGCGCCAACGCACGCAGCGTGCGTGACAGTGAAAACGACTTCGACGCTATCGTCGCCGGAGCGGGCCCCGCCGGTTCGATCGCGGCGTTCGCGCTCGCGCGCGCCGGCTTTTCGGTCGCGCTCGTGGACAAGGCGCGCTTTCCGCGGGACAAGGCTTGCGGCGATTTCGTCGGGCCCCACGCCGTCCGCGAATTGCGCGCGCTCGGTCTCGAAGACGCAATAGATCTCGCAGACGACAATCGGATCACCGAAGGCCGCGTCTTCGTAGACGGCCGATGCGTGATCGATCGGCCGTTCCCTACGATCGACGGTCTACTGCCATACGGTTGCGTCGTTGCGCGCGAAGTGTTCGACGAACGTCTCTTTCGCGCCGCGCTGAATGCCGGCGCACAACCCTTCGAAGAGCACACGTTTCTCGACTACGCGGAAGACGCTCGCGGCGTTCGCGTGGACGTGCGCGGTCCCGAAGGCCCTCGTGCGCTCCGCGCGGGCGCGCTCATCGGAGCGGACGGCAGCGCGTCCGTCGTCGCGCTACGCTTGCGCGGGCACGCGCAACCGAAAGCGGACCGTCTGATCGCCGTTCGAGCCTACTACGAAAACGTCGCGATGGCGGAACCGGCAGTAGAATTATATTTTCACCGCGAGACGTTTCCGGGCTACTTGTGGCTGTTTTCGCTCGGCGGCGGCCGGGCAAACGTCGGGCTCGGCATGGTGGCGCAGACGTTGCCGCCATTCGAGGAGCAGTTGCGCGACGTGCTGACCGCAACGATTGCGCGCGACGAGGTCCTCCGGGCGAGGTTAGGCGGAGCGACCCTGAGCGGCAAGATCGCGGCCTGGCCGCTCAGCACGTACAATCCGAGCTTGCCGCTTGCGAGCGAGCGCGTCGTGCTTGCCGGCGATGCCGCGGGGTTCATCAACCCGATCAACGGCGAAGGCCTCCAGTACGCGATCGAAAGCGGCCGCTGGGCCGCCGAGGCTGTCGCCGGCGCGCTTCGCAGTGACGGCGTCACGCACGCAAGTTTTTCGGGATACGAAGATCGCGTAGCGCGAGAGATCGGCGCAGACCTCACGCTCAATCGCGGCATGGTGCAACTCATCGCGAATCGCGCGCTCAATCCGGCGTGGCTCGCGCTGCTCGGCGCCTGGTGCGAACGCGCAGACCGCGATCCTGCCTACCTCAACGTCGCGGCGGCGGTCGTCGCCGGGCTCGTTCGGTCGCGCCGCCTCTTCGAGCCCGCGACGCGCGACGTCAGCTTTTCAACCGCTCGCGCAGCGCTGCGCCAATTGCCGACGAGTGCGGCAATCGAGATGATCGAAGGCCTCTGGACCGCTGCGTTCGCGGATCCCAAGGCCGCCTGGGAG
>JACRTZ010000106.1 GCA_014304965.1 Vulcanimicrobiota bacterium
TGACCGTCATGGACCAACACAAACCTTGATTGATCCCGAGCAAGACGTTGGCGAAGACGATCCAGCCCCACGCCGGCGCGTACATCAAGAGAAATGGAATTGGAAGTGCGACGAGCCAACCGGCAACGAGCAGCGGCTTCCGTCCGATGCGATCGGCCGTTCGGCCCGCGTAAAGGTTGGCGAGCGCTTTCGTGAACCCGAACGTGACGATGAACGAAACGACGGCGACCTCCGAAGCAAGACCAAAGACGCGCTGGCCGACGAGCGGAAGAACGTCACGCTCAATGCCGACCATCGAGCCAACAAAAGCATTGACTGCTACCAGGAGCCAAAACTGACCCGCATTGGCTGCGAGGCCGAGCCGAAGCGAGGGATGGACTTCAGCCGACATTGGAGAGTTGCCGACCGGCGGCTTGCCACTCTAGCGGTCCGAGATCGAGTCGCGTTGCGTCGAATCCGCGCTCGCGGAGAATCGCGACCGCATCATCCGCGAATGTGCAGAACGGACCGCGGCAATACACGATGTACCGCTTCGAGCGCGGGAGCGAAACCTTGCCGGAGCGGAGACCCTCGAGCGGCGCGTTGATCGCCTTCGGAAGATGCCCGGCGGCGTACTCTTCGGCCGGCCGCGCATCGAGCAGCGCAACGCGCGGATCACGCATCAGCGCTCGCGCTTTCTCCCAATCTTCGATTCCACGATCGCGGTCGCCTAAGTGCTTGGCAAAAACCTCCGCGATGGCTCGGTCGTGCTGATTCGCGACCTCATGAAGACTCTGTAGGAGCCGGTAGACGGTCACGCTCGTCGTTCGGTAAAAGGCGAACGTGCCGTGTCGCTCGACCTCGACGAGACCGCACTTCGCGAGCACCTGAAGATGCTGCGAGGCGTTGGCAATCGAGAGCCCCGCTTCGCCGGCGACATCGGCAACCGTCCTCGGGCGCTGACCGAGCAGTTCGAGCAATTCAAGCCGGTGCGGGTTCGCGATCGCCGCCGGCACTCGCGCCAGAGCTGCATAGACGTCGTCTTTGAAGCGGCGTTTGGCTCGGGGAGTCCCTGTCTTCATATTCAAGAGATTTATTGAACAAAGGCCAAGTGACCTTCTGAGGTTCATGACGGCGAGAATGCGCGCGCATTCCGCCGACGAGGGCGTTTACGTAAGCACGCCGCCCTGGCCGGCGATGCTGCAGGATTTGTTACGTCAGGCGGCCGCGCGTGGAAATCTGAAGACACGAGCGTTGGACCGCATCACGCACGTCGCCGAAGCAATCTGCTGTCGCTCACTCGAACACCGAGGCCTCGCTGCGTAGTTTTTGCGTCCCCTATGAGCCGCAATATGAACGTCGTCCCTGGTATTTCTCTTATTTGACATCGGCGGTAAGCTTCGCGCTGCCGCTCTTTGCCCCGGCCGACGCCATAATGTCGAACGCCCACGTGGTTACGAAGTTCAAGTTCGCTCTTACCACGTACTTGCCGTGCCCAGCTTCGCGCGCAACCAGCGTCGGCCCCGACATAGCCATGCTGGGCATATTCGAAGAGATCTTGACGGAAGCGCCCGTGACCGGTTTGCCGCGTAGGTCTTTCACCGTGACCGTGATGAGGTCGAACCCTTTCTTCGGCGGCGCCGGCGTGAAGGCCGCACTTACGACGAGCTTGCCGCGGGCATCCCCGCTTTTCATCGAGTCGGCAGCCCACGCCGATGCGGGTGTACCGGTCAGGAGTGCTAGGCTTAACAAGAAACGAGCAATGGTTTTCATAAAACTCCTTCGAGCGATGGGCATAGTTAGATCGTCTGGTCGCCGGCGGCGTGATGGATCGCTGCGATCGCTACGTCGTACCGGGCAACGGAGCGTGCGACCATCTCTCGCGCGCTTGCGGCAACCGACAACGCGGTGAGAAGTTCAAGTTCGGTCCCTTTGCCGACGCTTTCGCGCAGGCGCGCGATCCGTAACTGTTCCTCAGCGTCGATTTGACCAGCTCGGGCGGTAGAAAGGTTACGTTGCGCGGCGAGGAGTTCGCGATATGCATTCACTACGTCGCGCCGAACGCTCAGCTTGATTTGATCGCGAAGCGCGGTCGTGCGCGCGAGTTCGCCGTACGCACGAGACGCTTCCGCCGAGCGGGTTCCTCCGTCGAGGAGCGGCACCGTCGCGGTCACTTGGACCTGGCCGCCGCTTCGGCCGAGGTTCGGCACGGACGTTCCGTTATAAGTCTGCGCGCTGAATTGAAGCGTTGGAGTGTAGGCGGAGCGCGCCGCACGCAGACTCAGCTCGGCTGCTGCGACGCGTTGAGTCGCGGCGATCAGCGACGGCCGACGGTGCAGCGCTCGCGCCTCAGCGTCCTCTCGCGACTCCACAAACGATAGCTGCGCGAGCGGTTCCACGGCCAATTGGGAATCGACGTTCAGGTCGAGCAAGGCCGCCAGATCGTTGCGCGACTGGTCACGCTCGGAGGCAGCGTCTTCCTCATTTTGGAGCGCTACCGCGAGGCTGGCCCGATCGCGCGCCAGGATGTAACGAGGCGACTTTCCGCTGGCGACTTTGAGTTCGTCGAGGCGCAAGTGAACCTGCTGCTCGCGCACGGTCACATGGCGCGCTTCCAGCACCGCCTCCCCGACTTGTGCCCGGCGATAGGCTTGCACCGTAGCGAACACCGCGTCGTTGGCAACCGAGTCCACGCTCGTGCGCGCCGCTTCGGCGCGGGTCGCGGACGCAACCGCCGACAGCCGGCCTGAGGCCGTCAACAGCGGGACGCTCATCGAGACCGCTCCAAAGGCTTGACGCGCGACCGGCATCCCAAGCTGCGGTTCGTTCGCGTCGAGGGCATTCGCCGAAATACCGATCTGCGGCCGGAGCGAGGCTCGCGCGCTTTGCGCCTCGGCGGAGGCGATGTCCGCATCGCCGCGTGCTACCCGAACGTCGAAGCCGACGGCCTGAACTCGCGCGATCGCCTGCGCGAGGGTAAACGGACCGTCGACGCGCTCGGGTTCGGCGTTCGCGAGCTTCGGAACCGAAACGAGGGCAAAGGCCAGCCCCAAGACGAGCCTACGCACGCGCGCGCTCCACTAGCAGGTCGCTGTGGTCGCCGTTGCTGCGACCGAACCGCTTGCGCAGCCAAATCGTGAGATCATCGAAGGTCGTATAGAGCACTGGGACGACGAAGAGCGTCAACACGGTCGAAATCGTGAGCCCGCCGATGATGACCGTCGCGAGCGGCGCGTACGCGTCGATCCCGGTTTTCGGGAAGAACGCCACCGGAGTGAGGACGGCCAGGCTCACGAGCGTCGTCATCAGGATGGGGTTGAGACGAATCGGACCGGCTTCCAACACCGCTTCCGTGCGCGTCAAACCTTCGCTGCGCCGGCGCAAGATGAGATCCAACAACAAAATCGCGTTGCTGACGGCCATGCCGTTCGCCACGACGATGCCGAGAATGGAAACGGTCGAGATGTTTTGATGGGCGAGCAACAACCCCCCAAAGACGCCCAAGAGCTGAAGCGGAATCGCCAGCAGCATCACGAGCGGATACGTGAAGGACCGGAATTGCGCGGCCAGCAGCAAGAATATGAAGACGACGGCGATCTTCATGGCATTGAGCAGCCGGTCGAAGCTCTGCATCATCTCGGTCATGTCGCCGCGCATTTCGATGCCGTAGCCACGTGGAAACGAGACCTGTCCCATCGAGCCCATGATCGTATCCATGTCGAGCGCCATCTCGCCGCGGCCACCCTTGCGATAATAGCCCAACACCGAAGCGCTGGGCCGCAAGCCATCGTGCTCGATCAACGTCGGCCCGCGGCCGCGCTCGATCGACGCAAGGGACGAAAGTGGAACGGCCATCCCGTTCTTGCCGACGATCTGCACGCTTCCAAGCGCGGCCGATGTGGCCCGCTCGCCCTGACCGTAGCGAACGAGGACTGTATCGTGCCGAACGCCTTGCGGGTTGAAAAACTCCGCGGTGAGCCCGCCGTGCGTCGCGTAATAGGCTTGTCTCTCCACGTCGTCGGGGCTGAGGCCGAGTTGCGAGGCAAGGGTCCGGTCCACGATTATGCGCTGCTCGGGCTGCATGAGCGCGGAGGACGTCGAGACCTGCACGAGTCCGGGAACGCCGCGCGCGACGCCGGCGACCTGCGCCGTCAACTGCTCCACGTTGGCCGCATCGGGTCCGGTGACGAGCAATTCGACGGGCGCGTTATTGCTGGCCATGACGTCGCCGCCCATTTCTTTCAGCGCAACCCGCCGCAAACCGGGGATCGTCGTCGTCGCCTCGCGATAAACGGCGTCCATGATCTGCCAAATCGTTCGGCGGCGGTCTTCTTTCGGCGAAAAGGTGATGAGGTAGGAGGCGGCATTCACGTCGTTCATCGCTTGCC
>JACRTZ010000193.1 GCA_014304965.1 Vulcanimicrobiota bacterium
CCCTTGCCTGGCGCGACGAGCGCCTTTGCGACCGCGGCGAGTTGGCAGTTCATGTGGTGGCGTGCTCCTTGAGCGCGCTCGACGGCGCGGCGCCGTTGAGCGAAGAGAGATGAGCGAACATCGAGAGGTCGTGTTTGCCGTCGACCATGCGCATCGTGTTGGTCAGCGAAGAAATGATGATGGATTGCGTGTACGCGCTGCCGCGCACGTAACTGACGCCTTGGAGAAATTCTCCGTCGGTGACGCCCGTCGCGGCGAGCATCGCCAGATCCGACTTGCAGAGGTCGTCGAGCGTCAGCACGCGATTGGGATCGATGCCTTCTTTTTTCGCGATCTCTTCTTCGCCCGCGCCCGGACGCAGCCAGAGGCGGCACTGCATGTCGCCGCCCAAACACTTGACCGCACAGGCCGTGACGACGCCTTCCGTCGCGCCGCCGATGCCCATCAGCATGTCGATGCGGCTGCGTTCCTCGAGGGCGGCAATCACGCCGTTGGCGACGTCGCCGTCTCCGAAGAGGCGGACGCGCGCGCCGAGTTCGCGTAAGCGGCGGACTTTCTCGTCGTTACGGTCGCGCTCGAGGAGCGCGACCGTGATCTCGCTGATCGGCCGGCCCATGGCCTTGGCCACCGCGCGCACGTTGTCTTCGGCGGAGGCCTCGATCGAGATGACGCCGCGGGCCGCCTTCCCGACGATGATCTTGTCCATGTAGGCGATGTGGGTGTGAAACAGCGACCCGCGTTCGGCCGCTGCGACGACGGAGATCGCGCCATGGCCGCCTTTGGCGGCGAGGGTCGTGCCGTCGATCGGATCCACCGCGACATCCATCGCCGGGCCGTCGCCGGTGCCGACGTGCTCGCCGATGTACAGCATGGGCGCTTCGTCTTTTTCGCCTTCGCCGATGACCACCACGCCGTCGATGTCGACTTCGCCCAGGACGCTGCGCATCGCATCCACGGCCGCCTGATCTACGGCGTTTTTGTCGCCGCGGCCGACGAGCCGGCCCGAAATGATCGCCGCTGCCTCGGTTGCCCGAAGAAATTCCAACTCGACCCGGGCGTCAATCCGTCGTCCCTTCATCTGGGGACCCTATCGGACACGGCCTGTGGAAAACCATTCCACCGGTCGTGGCGCTAGCGGAAAATGGCGTCCCCGGCGGCCCACGGCCTCCCCCGGGGTCGTCCCCTCGTCTACATGGAGCGAGCCCAAAAGCGAAGATCGCGAATCGCCCGGCGGAACTGCGCAACGTCCGCGCCGGCCTTGAGCTCGATCATGCCCGCATCCTTCGGAGCCGGGCCGAGCGCCCGTTTCAAAAGCGGCGCGGCCGCGGCAACGTACCCAATGAACTTGTGATGAGCGAAGGCATCTGAAACGAAGTCTCGCGCGGCGGGCTCAGCCGCCAGCGCTTCGACTCCGTCGCCCACCAGCAAAGCGACGCAATCGTACAGAACCGATGGACCGCCCCCAACCTGCTGGTCGGCCGCAATCGCTGAACCATCCTTCGCTTTTACGCCACCGATTGCCGGAGCGATGATTTCGAACGACGCACCTTCCGCTTTGAGTTCGCGTTGCAAGCGAGCTAGCAAGGTCGCGTCAACACCATCCGTCACCAAAATGCCGGCCTTGCGGCCCTTGAACGTGGCGGGCGCGTTCCCAAGGATGCTCAACGCGGGCGACGGTGCGAGATCCGACCTCGGCTCGACCGCCGCTTTGGCCGCCTTCGGAACACGGTCGAGTCTGAGCTTCCCGGCAACGCTCCGGGCCAGGCCCTCGTCGACGTTCCGAAGATTCGCAACCATCCGCGCGCGAATCTCGACGTTTTCGACTTTGCTCAACTCGAAGGTGAAGGCCTCAGCGATGTGCTGCTGCTCGATCGGCAGCTGACTCGCGTAGAACTGACGTGCCTGGCTGTAATGGTCCGCGAACGTCTGCGAACGCACGCGCGCTTTCGCGCCCGTCTCGACTGCTGCAAACGACTGAAATCCGCGCTCGGGAGTTTCTCTGGGGCCGCCGGCCGCGCCCGAAACCGAATTGGGCTCGTAGTTTACGCGCCCTTTCGGATTGATAAAGGCCATGTGGCCGTCTTGCTGCAGCGTTTGAAAGGGGCACTTCGGGGCGTTGATCGGCAGATGGGTGAAGTTCGGGCCGCCCAAGCGCTTGAGCTGGGTGTCGAGATACGAAAAATTCCGGCCTTGCAACAGCGGGTCGTTGCTGAAATCGACGCCCGGCACGATGTTCTGCGTGCAGAACGCGACTTGCTCGGTTTCCGCAAAGAAGTTGTCGACGCAACGATCGAGGACGAGGCGGCCGACGATACGGATCGGGACCTCTTCCTCCGGAATAAGCTTCGTCGCGTCCAGTACGTCAAACGCAAACCGCTCGGCAAACTTTTCGTCGAAAAGCTGCATGCCTAGTTCCCACTCGGGAAAATTGCCCGTCTGAATTGCCGCCCACAGATCGCGGCGGTGAAAGTCGGGATCTGCGCCGTTGATCTTCACGGCCTCGTTCCAGAGGACGGACTGCATGCCGAGTTTCGGTTTCCAATGAAACTTGACGAACGTCGCTTTCCCCTTCGCATTCACGAGCCGGAACGTGTGAACGCCGAACCCTTCCATGAACCGCAGCGACCGCGGGATCGTGCGATCGGACATGATCCACATGGCCATGTGGGTACTCTCGGGCGTCAGCGAGATGAAGTCCCAAAAATTGTCGTGCGCGGTTTGCGCCTGCGGAAATCCGCGATCGGGCTCTTCCTTCGCGGCGTGGATGAGATCGGGAAACTTGATAGCGTCTTGGATGAAGAAAACGGGAATATTGTTGCCGACGATGTCCCAGTTGCCTTGCTTCGTGTAGAGCTTGACGGCAAACCCGCGCACGTCTCGCGCAAGGTCGGGGGAGCCTTTGTTGCCGGCAACCGTGGAAAAGCGCACGAACGCCGGAGTTTTTTCGCCAGGACGCTGGAACAGATCCGCCTTCGTGACCTCCGCCAGCGACTCGTATGGCTCGAAGAACCCGTGCGCCCCGAATCCCCGTGCGTGCACGACGCGTTCGGGAATGCGCTCGTGATCGAAATGAAAAATCTTTTCGCGGAGATGGAAATCCTCGAGCAGGGTCGGCCCGCGCTCCCCGACGCGAAGCGAATTCTGATCGTCGGAAACCGGCGTTCCTTGCGCCGTCGTCAGCTCGGGCACCGCACCGCCCGCCGTCTGATGGGTTTCGCCGCCGTTCGGACGGTTTGGCTTGGACTTGCTGCTCGGCACCAATTGCTCCATTCGAAAAGACACGAAAGTCGCATTGCGGACGCACATCCACACTACGTGGAGAAGTTGGTTCCCGCACGCTCGTGGGACTAAACGAGCGCGCCCCTACGCTAAAGCGCGTTCGTCAGAACGAGCACCGGCACGATGATGAGGCTTCCGAGCGAAGCCAAGCGGTGGGCTGCGGTCCTGCCCGGACGCGTGACGTAGGCAATTCCCCGCGCGAGCCAGAGCGTCGTTCCGGCGAGGGCAATCGCGGGCAAGGCGGAATCGCCGGCGTCCCAATACCGGTAATGATATGTCGCGTTAAGATCGAAGAGCGCCGCCAGCGCGACGAAGAGACCGGCCAGCGCAAACGCGCCGGTCCACGCGTACGGATCGCGCCAGCTCGCGCGAAGCCGCTCGATATTCATCGTGCGTGACGCCGCAGCTGTCGCCAGAATCGCTGCCTTTCGCTCGCGGGTGAGCGCAGCGCGAGCGTCCGCCCTTCGCTCGGGACTGACCGACTCGGCCTGCCGCAAGAGTGCCGCGCGCGTCGACGCGAGGGATCCGATTACGAGGACCACCACCAACGCAAGCGTCGCGGTCATGCCCGCGACGATCGCTGCGAAGAACGCCGCAAGGCGCCACCATTCTGGAAGCGCCGATGCAGATCTCCATAAGATTACCGAGATCGCCATGCATGCTGCGGCGCCTGCCGTTAGGAAGGCGGCGCTGACGTTGATACCCTTCACGGCGCCGACAAGCCTAGGAGACGTCCGGACTGCGCTTGCGATAGATTCCGAGCGCGACGAGCGCCAAGACTCCCAGGACCAGGCAAAGCGCTCGTAATCCAAAGGCCCAAGCAACGCCGAAACTGCCCTGCAAGAATGAGAGAGTCACGCCTAAGCCGGTGCTCCAATCCGGATAGTGCAAGAACCACAGGACCGCGAAAACCAAGAAGAACGGCAACCAAAGTCCGATGACGGCGAGCGCGGCAATATCCAGGCTCGTTTCGATCTGCAACGACTTCTTGATGTGATCGAACCAACGCTTCACTCTAATTCGCCTCTTGCTCGCGCGCGGTGGTTCTCGTCCGCAACATGTAGACCGCATAGCCGACGATCGTAGCCGCAAAGAAGATCAAGGCGCCTGCGCGGACGCGAAACCACGGCTCGAAGTCGGGCTCGCCGGGTCCATGTCAAGCGACGTGATTTGGGAGATCATGGCGACGCCATAGCCGAGGAACATGATGCTCAAGCCGCGCTTGGAACGGTCGATCGAGGGCCACAGCATGAATCCGGCCAGCGCGATCGAGAGCATGCAGATGCCCGCTGCCGTCGACGCGACTGCCACATTATCAACTGCGGAAGACGTCCAGTGCCAAATCGATTGTCCGAAGAGATCGACGAACAAGATCGCACCCATTGCGATCCCCGCAACCATCGTTACGACGTCGTAGCGGGATTTCGACTTCCAGCCGGTCATGACTATATCGAACCAACCTTTCACCGCGACCCGGCCTCCCTTCCCGTACTGAATTGAGCTGCTTCGCGGAGTTTCCGCTGGTTGGATTCGGATACGAACGCGATACCTATCGATAAGAGCGCGAGCGCAACGAGCGCGGCGAATACTGGCATCGACGAGGAGCACCAGCCCCAAGGTGCCCATGAGGTGCACGTCAAGCTTTGGTCGAGCAACGCGGCAAAACTCGCAATGCCCACGATGATATTGAGAAGCAGACCGAGAGCGAGAAGGCCCCTCCGGCGCTTCCCACGAGGGTCGAGCACTTCGGCGGGCGCGCCGCCCGCGGCGAACCTCGCACGCGCCGCCGGACTGACTGCGAGCAGCAAGCCGGCGGCGATGAATAGCCCTCGCAAGGCAGCGCCGACGATGACAAGGATGATGAAGAACCGGAGCGGTTCGGGAAACGAGACAACGCTGCCGCGAAACCACACGGCAACGCCGACAATCAATGCGGAGAAAGCAAGGCTTAAGGCGAGCGTTCTCACCCGCTCTTCGTAAGAGACGGTTCTTCGGCTCAACGCTTTCAAATTATCCCACCATGCCACGATTGCGCAGATCGCTCCGACGAGCACGAAAGCACTGGGAACGAATCGCATTTCGGTGTAAGGATCGGTCCATCGAAAGTGCGTCCATGCGTATCCAACGGACAGGGTGACGAAACAGACGGCGCTAGCACGCTCGGCTCGATTCAGTTCCGCCCAGTACCTCAATCCGAAAACGCCGAGCACAAAAAGCGCGAGGAGAAAAAGCGCGACAAGGGCGTTGGTATAAGGCGCGATCTCGGGTCGCCAATCCGACAACCAAAAGAGTTGAAAGGGCAGGATTAGCGCCAGCGAAATGGCGACCGGGTGCGTTCCGCGGTTCTTGATCAGCATCGAATAGAGTCGCAGGATCGACTCTTTGGGGGCGTTCACGCGCGCGTAGTTCTACTTCTTACCATGTACACTGCAAACGCCAGCATTGCGGCGAATCCAATTATCATCGCCGTGACGCGGACTCGAAACCACATCTCGATGTCGGGTGTGCCGGGTCCGTGCCCGAGCGACGTGACGTTCGAAACCATCGCGATTCCGACGCCCAACCACAGGAGGCTAGTGTCGCGCTTTGCCCGATCGAGAGACGGCCACAACACAAAACCTGTCAGCGCAATCGATAGGATGACAATGCCGATGGCCGTCCCAGTCAGATCCAACGCGGTTCCGGTCTTACTCGATGTCCAATGCCAGATGTTCTGACCGAAAAAAGCGACGAGTAGCAGCGGCACCATGAGCGCTGAGCCGGCGCCGACAACGGCATCAAAGCGCGTAGTCGGCCTCCACCACGCGGTTAACAATTGGAAAAACCGTTGGATCATTGAGAACACACTCCGGCGCCTCCGCGTCTTCGTGGCTCGCACGCGCAGATGGACCAAATCGAGCCGCAATTCAGCCCTGCGACAAGAATCGGACGCCGACAACGGCACGCCTGGCCGGATCGCCGTCAACTGCTGGGAGCCCTCGGCGTCCGCATGGTGAGCAATCCGATAACAATCGATGCGAAGCCGATGACGGCTATGGCGAGCCGGACAATAATCCAAAAATGGAATTCCGGCGATTGGGAATCGCCCCAGATCGCGGTAATGTACGAGAACATCATCGCCCCGAGCGCGAGCCACATGACGGTCAATCGCTGCTTCGCGCGGTCCATGGAACGCCAGGTCATTAATCCGGTCAAGGCGATAGACAACTGCGCGAAACCCATCATCGTCATCATCACGTTCAAGGCCATCCCGGTGTCCCTTGAACCGAAGTGCCATATTGACGGGACGAACACGCCTATGAACAGAGCCGGCGCTATGATGAAAGCAACCGCCGCCGCCGTTACGACGTCGAAGGGCGTCTTCGGTTTCCAGCCCACCGTCAGCAACTGAAAAAAGCGCTTCATCGATTGGAGCACACGAGCGACCTCTCCGGCGGTCCCCCGCCGCGTTTGAAACGTTCGAGAATGCCGGCCGGCGGGGCCTTCGGCCGAGCGTCGAAGGCGCGTGCCATGGCTCAAACGATGACGGTCGCCCGGCTGCGCGAACGCTTCCCGACGCTCTCCACGTCCACGTACCTCGTCAGTCATTCGATGGGGCCGCCGCCCCTGGGTACGCGCGACGCGCTCAACGCCTATTGGCAAGCCTGGGCCGACAACGGTCCCGAGGCCTGGAACGAGTGGATGCCTGAAGTGGCGCGCATCGCCGACAAGCTGGGCGCCATCTTCGGGGCGCCCGCCGGCAGCGTCTCGCTTGCACCTAATGTCTCGCTCCTACAAGCGGCGATCGCGTCCTCACTGGACTGGACGAGTCCGCGCAACGAAGTCGTCTTCGAAGCGTTGCAGTTTCCGTCGGTCACGTACGTGTGGAAAGCGTGGGAACGTTTCGGCGCGCGCGTCGTGCGCGTACCGTCCGACGATGGCCGCACGATGGCGACCGAACGGCTCGTCGCGGCCATCACCGAAAAAACTCAGGTCGTCGTGCTCTCCCATGCCGCATACGTGTCGGGATCTGTCATCGACGTGCCGGCCATCGTTGCGCGGTGCAAGGAGGTGGGAGCGTATTTCGTGCTCGACGTTTATCAGACGACCGGCACGCTTCCGTACGATGTGACGGAACTCGATCTCGACTTCGCCGTCGGCGGAAGTCACAAGTGGCTCTGCGGCGGCCCCGGTTGCGGTTTCATCTACGTCAAGCCGGCATTGCGCGGACAGTTCGAACCGGCGCTCACCGGCTGGATGGCGCACGAATCGCCCTTCGCCTTCGAGCCCGCGCCGATTCGGCTCGCCTGGAATCAGCACCGCTGGAATACCGGCACGCCGACGATTCCCGGCTACCTCGCAGCCCGCGCCGGCCACGAAGCGATCGCCGAGGCCGGTATCGAGAACATCCGCGCGCACAACGTTCGCTTGACGACGACGCTCGCCGAAGGCGCGCTCGAACGCGGCTTCAGCGTGCCGACGCCGCTCGAGCCGTCCAAACGTACCGGCTGGATCGGAATGGATTTTCCCGGTGCGGATCGCGTCTGCGAACAATTGATCGAACGCCGCGTGTTCGTAGACTACCGCCCGGGGTGCGGCATCCGCGTCAGTCCGCACTTCTACACGAAGGACGAGGAGATCGCCGAGTTCTTCCGCCTGCTCGATGAGCTTCGGAAGTAGGGGATGGCAAGCGGCCTCAGCCATCTATGCGGGCGAGCAGCATACCGGCGAACGTCGCGGCATTCTTCGCGGCCTTGCCCATATGATGGTTGTTGAACATCGCGAACGTTTCTTTGGTCTCGCTCGCGACTTCGGCGACGCGATCGGTCCAGGGCGCAAGCTCTTCGGGCGAGTAGTCGTAGTCGTAGCGTTCCTCGACCGACCCTTTCCACCACTGGGCAGCGTTGCGACCGTGAAAGCGGACGTAGCCGACGGCACCGACCGCATCGCGGGACGGTCGCAATAATTTTTCGAACTGCGGCTCGTCCACGTTACACCAGCCGATGTCGAGCTGTTCGAGTAGACGTATCGTCTCGGGGCGCTGCCACTCGCGGTTGCGAAATTCCGCAACCAGCGGCAAGTCTTCGAATGCCGCACGCAGCGCGCGCAAATAGTTTTCCGAACGTTCGCCCGGAACAAATCCGTGCGGAAACTGCGCGAGCGCGGCTGCCAGTTTGCCCGCAGCGCGCAGCGGTTCGACGTTCTCGCGAAAAAGGCGCGCGTCGTCGGACACGCGCTCGTTCGATTCCGCGGGAGGATGCGTGACGGTTCCGGGAAGCTTGATTGCGAAGCGGAAGTCCGGCGGCGTTCTCCGGTCCATCGAAGCGAACGTCGCTTCGCTGGGCACGCGATAGTACGTTGCGTCGATTTCGACCGCCGAAAAGTATTCGGCGTAAAACGGCAGCATGTTCGACGCCTTGATGCCGGACGGATAGAATCTGCCGATCCAATCTTTGTACGAGTACCCGCACGTGCCGACGAAAACGCGTCCCGCGGCTACGGGGATCGGCTCGACGCGCTCCGGCGGCGTGACGGGAGGCTCGACGAAGCCGAACGCTTCTTGGCTCAGGACGGCGTCATGTGGCCGGGTTTCGCCGGAACCGGATTCGGTTCGATGATCGAGCGCGGACTTGCGGCGGAGGCCGGCGCGTCGCCGCGCGGCTTTCCGGATAACATGTCGCGCCACGCCAAACCGATCACGCGCTCGAGCGTCCGCAGCGCGTGCGTGCCCTTCGCCTCCTGATAGAAGCCCGTTTGTATCCCGCTATGCGACAGAAACCCCGCAGTTTGGGCGCCGTATTTCGCCGGAATGCTGTCGTCGGCGCCGCCGTTGACGACGAACACCTTGAGATTCTTGAAATGCTCGAGCACGGTCGCGCTTTGGCTGTTGACGAGCGCTCCGGAAATGCACATGACGCCCGCCCAACGCTCGGCGTGCAACGGGCCCACGCGAAATACTGAAAACCCTCCCATGGAATAACCGGTCAAATAGAGTCTCCGCGAATCGACCTTGAAGGCCGCCGAAGCAGCGTCGAGCAGCTCGTAGACTTCGCTCGCGGCCGGCTCCGCAAAGTCGTAATTGCCGCGACCCCACGGCGCCAGCACGATGGTGCCGGTCGTCTCGGCGAGCCGGCGCAGCACCGGCGGCGAAAGCAATTCGACCTCGGTCTGCGGCCGTCCGTGCAGCGCGATGGCGAGCGGAAACGCCTTGGTGCCGTCGTACGATGCCGGCACGTACACGGCGACCGGCTGTAACGTCCCGTCGCTCTTGACGCGGATCAGCGTTTCGCCAAGACCGCGGATATCGCCGAGCGCACGAGGTTTTGCGGTCAAAACTTGCTCGACGAGATCGGCGTCGAGCCGTTCCACGTTGGCGCGAAATTCGCTCCAATCCGCCGCCGGGTAATCGGCGGGCGGCTGCGCCTTGCGATTCTCGATGTCTTCGCCGAGTCGCACGATCACGTCACTGGTGACGTCGTCGCCCAGCACGCGCTTCGCATCGGGCAAGCGTTCGAACAGCGACGCTTGGGCGCGATCGAGACGCGCCGTCGCCTCGGCAGCGCGCGGCACGGCCGGCGCGGCGAGAAAACCCGCCCCGAACGCTAACGCCGCAAGAACTAGGCGACGCTCGATGCGCGCACCCCCCATCCGAAGTACGCGGCGAGCAGCCCGCTCGTCAGATGCAACCACCAATCGTTTCCGTTCAGCGGCACGAGGGCGTCAGTCGGCAGATGTCCTCCGTTCGCCACTGCGCAAATGCCGTAGATGCCGAGCGCTATGAAGACGGCGCCGACCACTCGAGCATAGGTCGTCGCGCGTGTGAGCGAGCCGGCCGACGCCACGCCCCAGGCGCCGATCGTCAAATGAACGACATCGAGCAGGTAGTTGACGGGGAACAGGCCGAGCAGCAGGCCGCCGCCCGCCCCATATCCGTCCGTCATCTGGCTGAGCCCGGGAATGAACCCGGCGATGCCGACAAGGAGATACATCGCTCCGAAGACTTGTGCGAAGCGCCGTACCATAGTCGCGACTGCGCTACGCGTTCGCGATTTCCTGGCGCCTAGCTGTCCTCACTGCCGAGCGCGCCGATCATCTCATGGTGGATGAGGCCGTTGCTTGCGAGAATCGAGCCGTCTTCCACGCCGAAGGACGTACCGTCCATCGCGCTCACGCGGCCGCCCGCCTCCCGCACGATGAGCGAGCCCGCCGCCACGTCCCACGGGGCGAGATCGAGTTCCCAAAACGCGTCGAAGCGGCCGCAGCCGACAAAACAAAGATCGAGGGCCGCCGAGCCGTCGCGCCGCACGGCTTGCGCGCGCTTCGAAAGCCGGGCAAAATTGGCTCCGTTGCGCTCGTAGCGGGCCGGAATAAAGCCCGTGCACACGAGCGATTGCCCCACCGTCGGGTTGTGCGAAACCGCGATGGGCTTGCCGTTGCAGGTTGCGCCCCCGCCATGCTGCCCGGCGTACAACTCGTCGAGCACGGGCGCATACACGGCGCCCGCGTACATCGCTCCGTCGCGCTCGTAGCCGATCGACACGCAATATAAAGGATAGCCGTGTGCGTAATTCGTCGTTCCGTCGAGCGGATCGACGATCCATCGCTCGCCGCTCGCGCCCACGCGACTGCTGCCTTCCTCCCCCAAGATCGAGGCCGCCGGAAAATGCTGCAACAGCCGCTTGACGATGAACGCCTCGCTCTCGCGATCCGCCGCAGTGACGAGATCGCCGCGAGCACTTTTTTCGCCGATGGACAGTTCGCCCGTGCGGCGCCGCAACAACCGCCCGGCTTCGGTCGCGGTTTCGATCGCGCATTGTAGCGGGTCCACATGCCTCCCGTCGGAAACCAGACGGCGATGCTCGACCGGTCGGCCGCAGTTCTCGAAACCGTCGCGTTGGCTGTGTGGATTGGCGCACTCGCGGGCTTCGCCTTCGTGTTCGCGCCGCTCGCCTTCCACACGGTGACGAATGTCGCGCAGTTTGCGAGGCTCGTCGCCGCTTCGATCCACGCTCTGACGCTGCTCGGTTTGGTTTGCGGCGCCATCGCCGTCGCCATGGCCTTGGTTCGCGGCCGCAGCTCCGCGCAACGCTGGAGTTCGCCTGCGCGCGCGCTACTCATCGCCGCAGCCGTAGGCTTCGCCGCATACGATGCGTACGCGATCGTGCCGCACATGGAACACCTGGTGCCGCGCACGGCCGCGTATCGCGCGTTGCACGACGCGTCGTCGCGCCTTTACGGTGGCGCCCTCTTACTGGCGACGGTCGCCCTGGTGCTCGCGGTCCTCGACGGCCGCATCGGCGCCAAGGAGAAGCCTCGGCACGCGAGCTAGCCGCCGTTTTTCGGTTCCGGGTGAGTCGGAAGTCCCTGCGCGAACGGACGGAAATACCCGGCTAGCATTCGAAGTGCACGGGTATAAGGTCGTACGGAGGGATCAGCGGTGAAAGTTCAATTGAAAACGCTCGTCGCCATTGGATTGGCGGCGTCGGTGCTCGGGTTGACGAACGTGCAGCCCGCGCGCGCCGACGGTGCGGCGTCCACGCGCAACATCATATTGGGCGGTGCGGCGCTTGCCGCCGGGCTGATCATCGGCTCGAACGTCGCGCATAAGTCGAAGCAGGCGCACACCGTCGTGGGTTACCTTTCCGACGGCAGCGCGGTCTATGCAGACGGCCGAGTCGTGCAGCAGAACGGCGCGAGTTACTATCCCGGAGATTACGGCCAAGGCATCTCCTGTAACAATAACTCGTGCTACGTCTATAACGAGCGCGGCGGAAACACGGCCTATCAACCGCAGCCGCAAGGCTATCCCGCCGGCTACGGCTATCAACAGCAGCCCACGTATGGCTACCAGCAACCGGCGTATTCGTATCCCGCAACCGGCTACTCGTATCCCGCGAACTACTCGAACCCGGCGTACGGGTACCCCGCGCAGCGGCCCGCAACGCCCACCTACGCGTATGCCTACGGCTACGGTTACACGTATCCCGCGCAGCAGCAGCAAACGGCATACCCGCGCACCGGCAACGACTACGCGCGCGGCTACTACGACGGCTACTCCCGCGGGTACTACGACGGCTGGTATCGCACCGGTCAAACGTACGGCGGCCAAGCGCCGCCGCAAAATGCGGGACAGCCGATCCCGATGCCGCCGCCCCCGCAGTAGCGAAGAATCTTCGTACCGGCTTCGACCGCCCGGCAGTGCCCGGGCGGTTCTTTTTTGCGACCCGCAGAAGGCGGCCAGCGATGGCTGGATCGACGGCGGGTGGGCTCTTACGGTACGGTTGGCTCGCGCTGATCGAACTCGTCGTCGTGCAAATCCGCGAGCACACCGCACCGATGCGCCGCCTCGCGGCGCTCGGAAAGGGCGCGTACGTGGACCGGACGGTCTCGATTCGTTCGCCCGAAAACGTCACCATCGGAGCGGACGCGAGCATCGGACCGCAATGCCGCTTGTGGGCGTCGCCCAAGGCCCGGCTCACGCTCGAACGCGACGCACTGCTCGGCCCGAACATTACTATCGTTACGTCGAACTACGGACTCGACCGCCGCGACCTGCCGATTGCGCGCCAAGCCTGGAAGGAAGCCGACGTGCGCGTGGGCGCGGGCGCGTGGCTCGGAGCGAACGTCGTCGTGCTGCCTGGCGCTACGCTCGGCGAAGGCTGCGTCATCGCGGCCGGCGCCGTCGTTACGAAAGACGTGCCGGCCTACGCGATCGCTGCAGGCGTTCCGGCGCGCGTCATCGGCTCGCGGCCTTCGCCGGTTTGACGTAGCGGTCGAGCCAATCCACCATTTCGGCGAGCGTTGTTTCGATGGATTCACGCGCCAGATAGCCGTGCGCTTCGTCGGGTAAGAACACGAGCCGCGCGGTGCCCCCGTTTCCGCGAACCGCGGCGTACATGCGCTCGGATTGGATCGGAAACGTGCCGGTGTTGTCGTCGGCCATGCCGTGGATCATCAACAGCGGGTCGGCGATTTTGTCGGCATATGTAAACGGCGACAACTTGGTGTAGAGGTCCGGTGCATCCCAATAGGTGCGGCGCTCGTTCTGGAATCCAAACGGCGTCAGGCTGCGGTTATAGGCGCCGCTGCGCGCGATGCCCGCGCGGAACATCCGCGTGTGCGCGAGCAAGTTGGCCGTCATGAACGCGCCGTAGCTGTGTCCGCCGACGGCGACTCGGTCGGGGTCGGTCACGCCGAGCGCGGCGGCCTTGTCAACCGCGGCCTTCATGTCGGCGGTCAGCTGTTCGACGAACGTATCGTTCACGGTTTTCGAATCGCCGACGATCGGAACGGCAGCGTTGTCGAGCACGGCATACCCGGCGAGCGCCATGAATATCTCCGAGGCGCCGTTCACCGTCGTAAAGGTCTGCGTCGAGTTAGTGTTTTGGCCGGCGACCGACGGGTCGTTGAATTCGGCGGGGTACGCCCACACGAACGTCGGCAGGCGCGTGCCTTCCTTATAACCTGGCGGAAGGTACAGGACGAACGAAAGATCCAGGCCGTCGGGGCGCTTATACGCCACGATTCGGCGCTGCACGGAGCGCAAGATCGGGGCGGGGTCCACGAACTTCGTGAGATCGCGCTCGCTTCCGGAAGCACGCGTCCGCACCGTGTAGTTCGGCGGCTCCGTCGGCGACTGACGCACGACGAGCAGCGAGTCGCCGCGCGCGTCCAGCAGCGCGGCGACGTTCTCGAGCGGCGTGAGTTCCGACTGGAAGAGTCGCGTCGTCTGACGCGTTTTCAGATCCAGACGATCGAGGAACGGGCGGCGGCCATCCGGCCCGTAGCCGTCGCCGCGAAGAAAGATCGCATCGCCGTCGCGGAGCGCGGTTTGGCCGCCCGCACTCGAATCGGTCACCGGCGTGCCCGGATCGTGATAGCGATCGCCGTCGCGCAAGGTACCGAGATCGGCGACGAGCGGCGTCCCCGCATCGAGATCCACGAGCTGCGTATGCGTGAAACGCGTCTCGCGGTTGTAGTCGCGAACGATTGCCAAACTCGATTTCGCGACGAGCGTCAAACCGCGAAAACGTCCCGCAAGCGACATGATCGTTGCCGGAGCGCCATCTTTTTCGACGTCCAGCATTTTTAGCGACTCGCCGGCGCGCCCGGCCGCGTCTCCCGCTGCGTCTTTCGATTCCGTCCAGACGAGCACGGCCGGCTTGTCGGCACGCCAGCGAACGGCGCGCGGACCTGCAGGCACTGCATCCCCGCCGGCATTCGTTTGCAACGGGACGGTCGCGACCACGCGCGGCTTGCGCGCCACGTCTATCGTGGTCACGAGAACTTCGTGGCCGAAATTCTCGTACGGAACGGCGTACGAGTAGGGCCGAACGATGCGACGCAGCAGCACGTGTTTGCCGTCGGGCGCGACCGCGGCCTCAGGGTAAACGCCGAGCGGCGTCAGCGGCAGTATCGTCCCGCTCGCGGGATCGACGGTCGCCACCATCCCCGAAACGTAGTGCTCCCACACATTTTCGTCGTACGGCGTTTGCAAGAGATCTTCGAAGGTCACCGCAGGCGCTTTCTTTCCCGTCGTTTCTTGAACGACGGGACCCGAAGGGGCCGCGCCCTCGCGTGGCGCCGGTCCGCGTGAAACCGGCACCTCGTACACCAGGAGGCGTTTGCCGTCGGGCGTCCACCGCACCGCGTTGCGAAACACGTCGTTCAGCCGAACGCCGGGGATTTTTCGCACCGCGCCACTCGCCGTCGATCCGAGGTACAGATCGATCGAGGTGTCGGTGGCGTTGGCAAACGCAAATTGCGAGCCGCTCGAACTCCAGACGGGCGCACTTGCATGCGAGCCCGGACGCAACGAAACGACGATCTTCTGCCCGTCGGAAACGCGAACGAGCGTGTAGGCGTCGTAACTCGACGCGTGATGGATGCCGTTGTTGGACGGGTCTATGCGCATCCCAGCCAGGCGCAACATCGGCTTTGCCAGATCCGCTATCGGCGGATATCGCAATGGGCGCGCGAGCAAGATGAAAGCACGATCGGGCGACGGGAACCCAACGGGCAGTTGCGGAGCGTTGAGCACGTCCTCGATCGCCTTGGGCGGTTTGCGGTAGCGCGCTTCATCGGCGCTCGAGGGGAGCGCGGCGAGCGCGCAGGCAACGAGGCCTGCGGCGACCGTAACTCGGAGTGCCGAACGCAAGTACTGCATGCTGCCCTCTTCGGACGGCGCTCTATCCCCCCTCGTCTAAATTGGAGACCCGGTGGCTCGCATAACGTTCACAGAAAGCGCTCTTCGACTGGAACAAACGTTCCCAGATATGATCTGGACGATCCACGGCTCGCTCGAGATTCCGTTCGCACACATACGCGACGCGCGCGTCCAGGATGAAAATGGGTGGTCTCACCTCTGGGGAAAAATCGCCGGCACCAACGCACCCGGCTTCAAGATGGCCGGCACGTTCTGGTTCGACGGCGGGTTGGCGTTCCTAAACTACTCGGACGGCCGCAACTGCGTCGTCATTACGACGAACCATGAAACGTACAAGACGCTCATCGTGCAGTTGGAAGACGATCAAGACCCGGCGGCGATCGTCGCGGAGATCAAGCGCCGCCTCAGCACAACGCCGGCGGCGTAAGCGAGGCCGGCTTCGGCGCCCGGAGAGCGGCGCGACAAAGAACGGAGGCCCGAGGGTTGACCCTCGTTGGCGAGGCTCCTATACTGAGGACAGGTCACCTCGATAGGGTGAGGCTCCTGCGCGACACATAGGCCGCTGCCCAGAAACGTCGAGAGACGCCAACCGGGTAGAACAGGCTCCGCCGAACCAAGGCGGCGCTCAAAGCGGCTGATCGTTCGATCTACGGCGCGCAGTGCCGAAACCAGCAGCGACTGAGCCGTGACACCCACCCGTCCTTTTGGACGTGCGTGCTCGTGGACCGGTCGCAAAACGACCGGTTCTCATATTTTCTGCAACCGATGCCGCGCGAGAGGGGGTGAATGCCATGGCTTTTCAAGACGGGTACCTCTCTGATTTCGTCGGACGGCAAGCCGTCGTGAACGAGGCCGGCCGAGAACGCCCGGTCGGGAAGATCGTGGACTTCCTCGTGCGCAAACCCGACGACACGTTTCCGAAAATCGATGGTTTGATCGTCAAGACGCGCCAAGGCGATCGCCTCGCATATATCGGCGACGTGAGCGAAGTGAAGGCGAACGGCCCGATCGTTCTACGCGAACGGCCGACGGAGACGCCCGAACCGGAGCAGGAAGCACTGTACCTGGTTCGCGACTTGCTCGACAAACAAATCGTCGACGTTGACGGCCGCAAAGTGGTACGCATCAACGACATTCAGGTTGCAAACACCAGCGATTCGCTACGCGTCATCGCCGCCGACGTCGGCACCTCCGGCTTGCTGCGCCGAATCGGCGCAAAGCGTTTGATTCCCGGGTTACTGGATCGCGTGCCGCGCGCGCTGATCACCTGGAACAACGTCGCCCCGATTACCGATGTGAACCCCTCGCAGGTTCAGCTTTCCATTTCGGGCGCGCGGCTCGCCCGGCTGCACCCCTCGGAGCTCGCCGACATCATCGAAGAGCTGTCGGCCAAAGACGCGGCCCGCATCGTTCGCTCGCTCGACGACGAGACCGCCGCCGACGCCTTCGAACACCTCGAAGTGGACCGGCAGATTACGCTCATCGAAGACATCGGCCACGAGCGCGCGGCCGACATCATCGAAGAGATGGATTCGGACGACGCCGCCGACTTGCTCGGCGAACTCGACGAAGAGAAACAAGCTCAACTGCTCGCCGAGATGGAGCCGGAAACGGCGGGCGAGCTGCGGACGCTCGTCAAGTACGACGTGGACACGGCCGGTGGCTTGATGACGACCGACTTCGTGTGGATCTACCCGCACCGCACGGTCGCGGCGACGATCGACAAGATCCGCGACCTGGCACCGGAGTCCGAGTTCATCTACTACCTCTACGTCACCGACGCGGATCGCAAACTGCTCGGCGTGCTTTCCCTGCGCTCGCTGCTGCTCGCGTTGCCGACGGGCTTCATCCACAAGTTGATGGAAACCGAGCTCGTAGTGGTGCGCCCGGACACGCCGGCAGAAGAAGTCGCCTCCACAATCGCGCGTTACGACCTGCTCGCGCTTCCGGTCCTCGACGAACACGGCACGATGCTCGGAATCGTGACCGTCGACGACGCGATCGACGCCATCATGCCGGAGAAGGTCGCAAAGTCGCTGCCACGTTTTACGCGACACCGCGGGAAGCGCTTGCCCGTTGCAACCGGATAGCACCGAACCGCGCAAACGCGCCCGGCGGCCCGGGCGCCGGCCGTGGCGAGCGATTTTCCTCTTCGTCGGACTCCTCGGTCCCGGATTCATCACGGCCTCCGCCGGCAACGATGTCGGCGGAATTGCGACCTATTCGCTGGCGGGCGTGCAGTTCGGCTACAGCCTCTTGTGGACGCTCGTTCCGATTACCGTTGCGCTCATCGTCATTCAAGAAATGGCGGCGCGTATGGGGGTCGTCACCGGAAAAGGCCTGTCTGCCTTGATCCGCGAGGAATTCGGCGTCCGCATCGCACTCTTCACCATGGCCGGCCTCTTCATCATGAATACGTTTACGACGGCGGCCGAATTCGCGGGGATCGCGGCCGCATCGGAAATCTTCAAGTTGACGCGCTACATCGCCGTACCGGCCTCGGTCGTCCTCGTTTTTCTCTTCGTCTTGCGTTTCAACAACAAACTTGTCGAGCGGACGTTCGTGGTGCTTTCGCTCGTATACGTCACCTACATCGTCTCCGGCATTCAGGCGCATCCGAATTGGGGCGCCGTCCTGCACGGCACGCTCGTTCCCAGCCTCGACTTCAAGAATGGCGCGGCGCTCGCGATGGTCGTCGCGCTCATCGGCACGACGATTTCGCCGTACATGCAATTCTACTTACAATCGGCAGTCGTCGAAAAGGGCACGAAGCCGAGCGAGCTGACCGCTTCGCGGATCGACGTCGCGAACGGCTCCATCTTGGCCGTGGTCGTCGCCGCGTTTATGATCATTGCAAACGCGGCGACGATTTTCGCCTTCAACCAGGCGCATTCGAAGCACCCAATCGTGGTGGAGCAAGCGGCGGACATCGCACGCGCCCTCGCACCGCTGGCCGGAAATTTCGCCGAAACGCTCTTCGCGCTCGGCATTCTCAACGCCGGCCTCTTCACGGCAACCGTGCTGCCGCTTTCGACGAGCTACTTGATCTGCGAAGCGTTCGGATTCGAAGCCGCCGTAGACCGCAAATTTTCCGAAGCACCGGTTTTCTTCGGGCTGTTCGCGTTCGGCCTCGTTGCGGGCGCGGCGATGGTGCTGATCCCCGGCATGCCCTTGCTACAGATCGCCTTCTTCTCGCAAATCTTGCAAGGCTTGTTCTTGCCGCTCGTACTCGTGCTCATGTTGATCGTGATCAATCGCGCCCGCGTCATGGGCGTATTCCGCAACAACCTTTGGACGAACGCTGTCGCGTGGTCCACGGTCGTTATCGTCGGCGCGATCGCGCTCATCTACACCTACGGGTTGCTCTTCCATCGCACCTGAAGCGCAAGCGCCGACCCTATTCGTTCACGCGGCGCCCGTCTCGCTGGCTGCGACCGAGTCGGCGCTCGCGCGGCTGCGGTCCGCGCCGCCGGTACGTCACGCGCTGCTCGCCGGACTCGTGGATCCGTCCTCGGACCGCTTCGCCTTCGACGATGCGGCATACGCGCGCTTACGGCGACGCGTTGCCGAAACGCTGCGCGGCGACGAAGCACGCATCGTGCTCTCGTGTTCCGTTTATAATGGCTTCGCGGGCCGCCTTGAAGCGGATCTCGGCGTTCAGGTCGAGCGCTCGGACGAAGCGGGGATCCACGACGCCCTCGCTTATGGGCCGCACATCGGGCTTGCCGTTTCGTATCCGCCATCGTACGCCGTCATCGAGCGGCGCTTGCGCGAGGTCGGCGCGGACCGGGGCGGCGGCTGCGAGCCTTTGCCGCTGCTCGGCGAGAACGCCTTCGCGTTTGCCGACGACGAGGAGCGCTACGCGGCGGCGCTCGGCGAGGCGACGCGCGAGGGGGTCCGGCCCCGCGGCCTCGACTGCGTCTTTCTGGCCCAATTCAGCATGGATCCGTTCGCTGCGCGCATCGCCCAAGGCACCTCGCTGCCGGTCGTGAGCGCCCTCGCGGCCACTCTGGGCCGATTGGCACCTTGACGTAACCACCGCCGAGGTCTACTATAACGGTCCCTCGACTCGAGGCCTCCGCGAACATCGCCGCCGCTCTATGGCCGGCCCTTTTCGACGTTTCCGGGCTTTCGGCCGATAAGAAAATATTCAAAAATAAGGAGGCGTCCGATGCACGTCTTGACCCTGACCACCCGGCTTTCATCGCTATTTTCTCGCCTATTTCGCGCCGACCAGCGCAGCCACGGCCGCGTTTCGTCGGAATTCGATCGTCTTGAACCGGCCTTTTGGAGCATCTACTTCCGCTAAAAGGCGAAAGGATTTGGAGGAGCGGGCGCACTCATCGGAAGGGATGCCCGTTCGCACCCAAACACCGCCCACGAGCGACGAACTCGTCGAGTTCGCCGAGGCGTTGGCGCGCATTGCGAGCAGCGGCGGCGGCGCCAAGGCCCTGGCCGCTCACCTCGCCTCGACGTTGAATGCGGCGATCTTGGTGGAAGATGCGGATTGGCGCCACGTAGCGCTCGCCGGCGCGGGCAGCCGAACCGTCCCCGCTTCAAGCCGGGAAATGATTGCGAGCGCCGGTCAGGCCGTCAACGGCGTCGCCCACTTGCCCTCGGCAAGCGAAGCGGTCGAAGGGCTCGCCGTGCGCATCCGTGCCGGCGATTCCACGCTGGGCTGGCTCTCGGCGTTCCCCAAAGCCGACGCCGTCGGAGAGCGGCTTCCGCTCCTCCGCCTGACGGCTGCAACGATCGCCGTCGAGATGGCGCGCGACGCCGGCAGCGGCAAAAGCCGGCAAAAATCGTTCTGGGATCGACTGCTCGCACGCGCCTACGACGATCCGATCGAGGCCCGCGACGATGCCGCTTCGCGCGGCATCTCGCTTGCGAATGCGTACGTCGCGGTCGCGGTCGAAGCCGAGGGCCTCGACGAAACGAACGCTCCCGCGAAAGCCGGCGACCTGCGACGCATCGCATTGGAAACGCTGCGCTCGGGTAGCGGCGACATCGTCGCGCTCGAGCGCGGAGGCGGTCTCGTGTTCTTGTGTCCCGCCCCACTCGAGGTGGACGCGCAAAACGTCCGCACGGCCGCGACGCTGATTCCACGCGCCGCCACCAAAGCGCATTTCGGCGCGCGCGTGCTGGGCGGCGTCGGTCGCGCCGCCGAAGCCATCGACGCGCACCGCACGGTCGAAGAGGCGCGCGAGTCGCTCTTCATCGCGCGGCGCCTTTTCGGCGGCTCGCGCGTCATGCCGTACGACGATCTTGGGATTTATCCGCTGCTGCTGCGCGGCGGCACGAGCGCCGCCCAATTGCGCGAATTCTCGCAGCGCATTCTCGCGCCGCTACGCGCGTACGACGACAAACATCAGACCGAACTCGTGCGCACGTTGCGACTCTACTTCGAGGTCGGCCAAAACGTGAAAACAGCAGCCGGCGAACTCTCCGTCCACCGGCATACGGTCTTCTACCGGCTACGGCAAATCGCCGACATCACGAGCCTCGACCTCGACGGCCCGCACGACCAACTCACCCTCAGAACGGCGATGGCGATCGATGCACTCAATCCTCACGAACGGTGAACCCAAAGGCGTGACCAAACGCGATGTGCTGCGCGCGGCGAAAGAACGCGGGGTTCGTTTCGTGCGGCTCTCGTTTGTTGACATCCTCGGCATCAGCAAGAACGTGACGATTCCCGTCACGGAACTCGAACGCGCGATCTAAGGCAAAGTGACGTTCGACGGCGGGTCGATCGACGGTTTTGTGCGCGGCGAGGAAGCCGACATGATGCTGCTGCCGGACCTCGCGACCTTTGCGGTATTTCCGTGGACGACCGGGAGCGAAACTCCCGAAGCGCGACTCATCTGCGACATCGCAACGCCCGACGGGGAAGCGTTTGAAGGCTGCCCGCGCACGACGCTGCGCCGGGCGATCGAAGATGCAAAAGACGTACTCGCCGCCGTGCGCACCGGGCTTGAGGTCGAGTTTTATCTGTTCGACCTCGACGCCGACGGCTTGCCGAGCACCCTAACGGCCGACTCGGGTTCGTACTTCGACATCGACGAATCCGCCCGCGGCGAGGCCGCGCGTCTCGAGATCGCGACCGCATTGGAAGCGATGGGCCTGTCGCTTGCGAGCGCGCACCACGAGCACGGCGCCGGTCAGCACGAAGTCGACCTGCACGAAACGCCGCCGCTCGCCGCGGCCGACGGCCTCATCACCGTTCGCACGGTGGCCAAACACGTTGCGGCGCGCCATCGCCTCCATG